>JASLEL010000122.1 GCA_030151145.1 Aquirhabdus sp.
CGCAGTTGCTGCTGACTGATGTCAGTTCCTGTGGGCATACGGCGTTTCGCGGTGTACATATCCGCACCACAGACGGCGCACCGGCGCGTGTCTATGCTGAAGATGTGAGCTTTGAAGTGACGGATGTTGATGAGGTGACGACGCCTGTCGGCACCACCATGCGTCTGCCCAAGACGCTACGATGGCAGGTCCGCCATGAGGGGCAGGTGATTCTCGACATCACAGGGACCGTCGATACCCGACTGCGCTATGGTCATGGCATCGGCTATGCGGGTGGCTATACCTTTACCGGGACTTATGTGGGGCGTGAGGTCAGTGGACGCGGCTATCTGGAGTATGTGGATTGCCGTCGCTGATGCCGATGAGTGAGCATGGCATGAAACGGGATGATTCCTGTTTCATGTGTGAAATATTCACATGATTTTTATTGATTTTTCATAAATTCGCTCGAACTGGATGTTATGCTGATGAGGTATGGGATTGATCGGCTCCTCCGATAGGTCTCACATCAATCATCGTCAAGAAGGATCTGACCCATGCAAACGTGCCATTATTGTCAGCAGAGTATCGTCTGGGGTGGTGTCCAGCAGGACGGCTTTTGTTATTGCAACGAGAAGTGTCATACCAACCAGCAGTTTAAACGCTATGCCGATAGCATCCCCGCCGAGATCGTGGACCCTCAGATTGAGGCGGTTTTTCGTGGTCCGTGCCCCGAGTGTCAGGCCTTAGGGATGAACGATATTCATACGGCGCATACCGTATGGTCGGCAGGTTATATCACCGAGTGGGATAGCCAGTCGGCCGTGTCCTGTCGCAGTTGTGCCACCAAGCGCCAGATGAAGGCACTGATTTACTCATTCATCATGGGCTGGTGGGGCGTTCCCTATGGTCTCATCATCACGCCACAGCAGATCTACCGTAATATCCGTGATATGAACAAGATCACCGATCCCTATAGACCTTCTGCTGCACTGGAGCAGCATATCCGCCTCCAACTGGCCGCACAGACCATGCATGATCCTCGCGATCATGGCCCCAAGTTTGGCATTGATTGAGGGATAAAGGCCCAAGGTTGACCATGAGCGTTCAGCATCATCAGATGATCATGACGATTCGCAAGGCTTCGCAGCAGGACGCGGCGGCGCTGGTCCGACTCTATCATCTGCTGACCGGTGATGCGCGGGTCGATGTCCGAGCAGAGCGCATTGCTGCGCTACAGTATCGTGATGATCATGCGCTTTGGGTGGTGGAGCTGGAGGGAGGCGTTGTTGGGACCGCGCTGGTCATGCTCTGCATGGATGTGATGTATGGCAATCAGCCTTTTGCGGTGGTTGAAAATATCATCATCGACCCTGCGTATCAGCGGCAAGGTCTGGGGCGGGTGCTGCTGCAGCATATCGAGGCGCAGTGCTTGGCTGCCGACTGCTCCAAGATCATGCTGCAGAGTAGCGTGGCGCGGGTGGAGGCCCATCGGCTGTTTCGCACGCTGGGCTACTCCTCCGAGCGTAAGCTCGGCTTTGTCAAATACCGCTCACAGATGGGCGGCAAGGATGAGTCAGATCGGCTAGCCCGCGTGAGCCAGTCGTTTAAACCTTCACCCGCCCCATCGCACCACCCATGACGACGCTACTGTCGGCAGTCAGATCACTGTGCCATGTCGTGACACCCGGCTCAAACAGGACAACCGCCGTCGAGCCGAGATAAAAACGTCCCAGTTCATCACCTTTGGCAAAGCTCCGGTCATGGTGCAGATGCTCGATGCGGCCCGTGGGCGCAGCTTTACCGGTTGCGACGGTCTCAATGCCCGCCACGATCATGGCACCGACCAGCACCACTGCCATACGGCCAACCGGGGTATCAAACAGACACACCATGCGCTCATTGCGTGCAAACAGACCATCGACATGCTGCGCGGTGGTGCCATTGACCGAAAATAATTTGCCCGGAATATACAGCGTATCGGTCAGCGTGCCGCCATAGGGCATGTGTACGCGGTGATAGTCACGCGGCGAGAGATAGACGGTCGCAAACGATCCGCCCTGAAATGGCGCGGCCAGCTCCGGATCGCCGATCAGTTGATTGACCGAGAAAGTCTGACCTTTGGCCTGAAACACCGCATCGCCCGTGATGGTACCGAGCTGGGAGATCGCGCCATCGGCAGGCGAGACCACGGCATCATTGTTGGGGTCGATCGGACGTACCCCGTCTTTGAGCGCACGGGTAAAGAAATCATTGAAGCTCGCATAGGCATCGAGGTTTTCCTCACGCGCAAGACTCATGTCGATCTGATAATGCTGGGCGAAGCGATGGATAAACGGTGTCTTGATCCAGTCTTGCGTGCTTGCGGCCAGTGTCCCCACCAGACGGCTTAAGGCATGCTGCGGCACCAGATGTTGAAACAGGATAAAGGGATGGGTTAAGGTCGACATGGCGCAGTGATTTCCCTTGGTGTTAACGAGTAAGTGATAATGGCTTGTTGCTGAGGGCTCGTGCATTATAGCTTGGCGATCAAGACTTGCTGGTGGCAAGGGTGAAACGCGTCATTTCTCGCAGTATAAACAGTTCAATGTGAAAACTGTGCAGTGGTATACCGATTAAATGCTCGAATCCTGAGCTTTGCGATGATTTTTTAAAGAAGATATTTTATGTCCGCCTCAGAGACCCTCATCGATGTTCGTCCGCGCTGCCATTGGTGCGGCGATGACCCACAGTATCAGGCTTATCATGACGATGAGTGGGGGCGTCCCGAGCGCGACCCGATACGCCTGTATGAGAAGCTCTGTCTTGAAGGGCAGCAAGCGGGGCTGTCATGGATCACGGTACTGCGTAAACGCGCCCGCTATCGCGAGCAATTCTTTGATTTTGACCCGGTCAAAGTCGCTGCCCTCACCGATGGCGATCTGGCGCTGCGGATGCAGGATGCCGGTCTGATCCGCCATGCCGGTAAGCTGTCGGCTATCCGGGATAATGCACGGGCTTATCTGGCGCTACAGGCCAAGGGTGTGGATTTCTCGGCGTGGCTGTGGGGTTTTGTTGGCGGCAAGACACAGGTCAATCCATGGACGGATAGTCGTATCCCGACTGCGACCGATGCCAGCCGCGCGATGTCCAAGGCACTCAAGAAAGCTGGATTTCGCTTTGTCGGAGAGACGACCTGCTATGCGTTCATGCAGAGCATGGGCATGGTGGACGATCATGCACCTCACTGCTGGGTTCGACTGGCCGTGCAAAGCACAAAATAAAACCAGTTGGAAAATATCTGTCGTTGTGTTTTGATAGCGGCAGATTGATTGCACTGTACTTTAACCATGACACCCGCCTGTAATTTACTCACCAAGTCCAAAATCGCCTACACCATTCATGAGTATGAGCATGACCCGAATGCTGTCAGCTTCGGCCTTGAGGCTGCAGAGAAATTGGGTCTTGCGGTACATACGGTCTACAAGACCCTGCTGATCACCGACGAGGCGCAGTTCTATGTCGCGGTGATCCCGGTCGATCACACGCTGAATCTTAAGAAAGCCGCGCAGGGCTTCAAGACCAAAAAGGTCCGTATGGCCCAACCTGACGAAGCCGAGCGCATCACGGGCTATCTGGTCGGCGGGATCAGTCCCATCGCGCAAAAGAAACGCCTGCGCACCCTGATCGATATCCGTGGCGAGTCGCTGGATCAGATCTATGTCAGCGGTGGCAAGCGCGGTCTCGACATCGGCCTGCTGCCACGTGATCTGATCACGGCGACCGGTGCGGCCTTCTGGGATCTGGTAAATACCGACTAGATCCCGTCATACAACATCAAAATAATAAAAAAGGAAAATCATGACCTCTAAAAAGAACCCCGAAATCTACGTCAGTACCGACATCGAAGCCGACGGCCCGATCCCGGGGCCGCACTCGATGCTAAGCTTTGCTTCCGCGGCCTTCACCGCAGACAAGACCTTGATTGGTACCTTCGCAGCCAATCTCGATACTTTGCCCGATGCCACGCCACATCCCGACACCATGGCATGGTGGGCGACGCAACCTGAGGCATGGCGTGCCTGTCGGCAGGATTGTCAGCCACCTGTGCAGGCCATGGCTGCTTATGTGGCGTGGCTTAAGGCCTTGCCCGGCAAGCCGGTCTTCGTTGGCTATCCGGCGACCTATGACTTTATGTTTGTCTACTGGTATCTGATGCGCTTTGTGGGGGAGAGTCCGTTCTCGCATTCGGGGCTGGATATCAAGACCTATGCGATGGCGCGGCTCGGCACGGCCTACCGCGAGACGACCAAGCGGCGGATGCCGAAGCGCTGGTTTGACGATGTGCCACATACGCATGTGGCGCTGGATGATGCGATCGAGCAGGGCAGGTTGTTTTGTAATATGCTCGGGGATACGTAGGGTTTAGTTAAAACCTGTTGCTGGGGCAGGCCCCAGCCTACGCGGGCTAATTATAATTATCCATCTAACTATCTGGATAATGACACCATTTACATTTTCCTTTTGATAGCCAAAAAGCGGGCTTAAATTCAACGCCTGCGCCCCCACAACAAGGACATTCAATTTTAGGGATCTTATAGTAATATAAGAAGCCAGTCCAAACGACCACAGGAATAGGAAACACAAAAACAACCCACCCCGGAGCATTAAAATATGAAACTACTACACAGAACATCACCCAATAAATTAAAGATGGATACACAATCCGCTTCTTAACCAGTTTTATTTTATTAAGATAATCACTTCTTACTTTATCTGTATCTGATCCAATTGACATAACCCTATCTCTCTGACGGAATAACGCTTGTAGATGGCATCGGCACACCTAGCGCGTAGGCTGCGGCTAAATTTAGGCAGTATTCGTGTTAACAGCGCGTAGGCTGGGGCCCGCCCCAGCGCTTTTATTCATCCGACTCTCCAATACCTTCCATCTCCCCTGACATCGCCCAATCACTCGCATACACACCCAACGCGACATAACGATGAAACGTAGAATATGGCCATGCGGCACTGGACTCCGCATAGCCATGTTTGACTGGATTGAAATGAATATAATCCATATGCCGCTGATAATCTAAATCATCCCTGATCCGGTGCTCCCAATAACGCCTCTGCCAGATTGCCCGCTCTCCTTTTTTCTCCCGGCTAGCACTGATGGACTCGGTTTTAGGAATCTGCCGTGAGAATTGGCTTTTGAGATACGCCACCCGCGACGCATAGTCAGCATCTCCATCAGGCAACGTCATCAGCAGATGTAAATGCTCTGGCAAAACGACCATCGCATTCAATTCAAAGGGGCGGTATTGCTGCGTGTTGCGATAGGCGATCCGAAGTTGATCTATATGACGGATTAGTAAATCACTTCGCCTATCCATCAGATTTAGCGTCAGAAAATATACTGCGCCCGGTGTGGAATCGCGGATATAGGTGCGCATGTTGAAAATCTTCCATGATTCTGTTGCTGGGGCAGGCCCCAGCCTACTACAGCCTGCCTAAGCCTATCCAGTCAGCAATCACTTCACCACCTCAGACTCGACCACCATATCCAGCACATAGGCATACGACGGTGTACCCTGCACGCTATAGCGCTTCAGACGCAGCACATTGCGCACGCCCGCCTCATGGGTATAGCCCTCGATGGCCTCGCGCTGCACCCGCCAGTCGCTCGGTGCGCCGACCTGTAGTCCTTGGGCATCATAGCGTCGCTCTCGCACCTGCAGACATTGGCCTGTCGTATCGCCACACGGCACCGTCTTGGCTGCGACCTCGATAAAGACCGTCTCACCGGGGCCACCATAGCGTGTCTCAGCCGTAGGCTCTCCCTGCCATGTCAGGGTGTCGCCCTGTACATTCTTAAGCGTCAGGATTGGGCGAGGTGACTGCGACGACACGCTGATGGTCGAGCGCCCCTGCAGACGCTGGTCGATTGCCTGATCCAGTGCCGACAGCGCCGGATCGGTACAGGCCATCATCGTGTGGCGCAGAGGGCCGACGACAAGCTGTCCTTGTTCTACGCGATAGCCGCCGCCGATCGCATTGCAGCTATTGGCGATGCTGATGCTTTCCGCCGTGAAGTTGAGCGTCAGCGGACGATCTGCCCGGACAAAGAGCGCATCAATACGTTTCCCTACGGCATCGGTGGCATCGACCAGCCGCCAGTGATATTGCGTCAGTTGCGTCTGATCCGGTGTGGTCTGGGCGTTGGCGGCGGATGTCGCCGAGCCGGATGAGAAGTGTGGGATGTGCGCGCAGGCAGTGAGCATGAGTGGCAAACAGAGTATGAGGGCAATCGGTTTCATAAAAGAGGCCTGTGACAAAGTATGATGATTTATGGTCCTGATCTATCAAAGCGACACGTCAGGACGTTTTGACCAAGCATACAAACAAAGCCCGTCAATGACCTTAAGCAATTCGCTACGGATTTGTTGTTTTTGATCACAAAAGGCCGAGGAGATTGCCCGCCAGAATCATGAGCTCCCGTTCGCCATGCGGATGGACCTTCTGAAGCCGATGGGGGGATTCCGATAGATCTTGCGACGATTGTCCGTCGTACGAGCTGGTCCGCGATACAGGATCTGTGATAAATATTCGAATCGATAGGACGGATGGTGGTGCGATGTCTTCCTTGGTGATTGATACTACTAGAAGGCGATGGCCGCTGTGGGCGGCCTGAACGATGCAGGCATTTTCTTATCGATAAAAACCTATGGAGCGCCAATATGATTGCCGTCATCTTTGAGGTGATTCCCCACGCCGAATATCGCCAGTCCTATCTCGATACCGCCCAAGCCTTGGTCAAGCATCTGGTGACGTTCGATGGCTTTATTTCTATTGAGCGCTTTGAGAGTCTCTCGCAGCCGGGCAAGCTGCTGTCGCTGTCCTTTTGGCGTGATGAAGCGGCCGTGCAGACATGGCGTAACTTCGAGCAGCATCGGCAGGCGCAGCATGCCGGGCGTCATACGTTCTTTGCGGACTATCGGCTGCGGATCGCGTCTGTCCTCCGGGATTATGGGCCTGAAGCAAATACAGAGCGCCCGTTGGACTCACAGACAGCGCATGGCATCTGACGGACGTTTGCTGTGGATATGATGGCCTTGCTGCGGGGTATGCAGTCAGGTAAAAATAACTTTATTTTCCAGTCTTGGACAGGTCTAGGTTATGAAGCATCTCATATTTGGTCTCGTCGCTGCAGCCACGCTGGCATCTTGTGCCACCACGCCCAGCTATACCAGCGTCAACGACATCACCCCTCCGACCAGCGATCAGGATCGGACGGCCAAGTGCCGCTGGATCGCGCAGGAGATCGAGAAGCAGCAGAACATCGGTCTGAAAAGCGGTGGCATGCAGGGTCTGACTGCGGTTGCGAC
>JASLEL010000202.1 GCA_030151145.1 Aquirhabdus sp.
GTGTGAGTGGATCAGTGTAGTGTGTACAGCTCGGTCAGGGGTTTGAAATCCTGATTGATCTTGAGATGGACCATATTCCAGTAATGACCGCTGATGGTGCGGTTGACCATCATGGTCTCAGCGGAGGGCATAAAGCTGTCCCAGTATTTGATCGATTTGCGTAGTTGTTCGACGGTCTGCAGGTGGACGGTACTCGCACCGAAGTCAAACGGCGTCACCATGGGTGAGAGCAGGATGTCGCGCCAGGCGAGGTAGAAGTCCGCCGGGATCTGGCCGTGGAAATTACGGACCTTGAGTGCACGCAGGGCGTCTTCAAGTTTGCCGACATTGCTCTGGATTGCACCGCGCATCAGGTCTTTGTAGTGCTGGACGATGGGCAGATCCAATTCTTTAATCCCGCCAAAGTCATAGACCACGACCGACCCGTCGGGGCGGAAGGCGAAGTTGCCCGGATGCGGGTCGCAGTGGAAGCTATTGAGGATGAAAATTTCCTGTCCGATCATATTAAACAGGCGCTCTCCGATCTCATTGCGGATCTCCAGCGGATATTGGGCGGCGACTTCGATGGGGTCCCCTGCTTCCTCGCTTAAAGTTAATACGCGGCGGCTGGTGTAGTCGCTATAGACTTTGGGGATGATGAGCTTATGATCTTTGAGATTGTGGAAGGCGGCAAAGACATTGAGGTTGTGCGCTTCTTGCAGGTAGTTCAGCTCGGCATGCAGACTGTCCTGTATCTCATTAAACAGGGCATCCTGTAGCTGCTTGTCGATCTTCATCACGCCTGCCAGCTTGAGGGCGAGGCGAAGCTGCTTTAAGTCGCTGTCGCAGCTTTCGTCTACACCGGGATACTGCACTTTGACCACGACACGCTGGCCATCGGGCAGTACGGCACGGTGCACTTGACCGATGGAGGCGGCGGCAAAAGAAGTCTCCTCAAAGCTTTGAAAGAGCTGCTCCAGCGGTTTGCCCAGCTCGCGCTCGACCTGACCACGGATCACCGAGAAAGCGACGGCAGGGGCCTGGCGTTGCAGTTTGGCGAGGGCTTTGGCGATCTCGGGTGGAAACAGGTCCTGATACTGGGAGGCGACCTGACCGACTTTCATGGCGGCGCCTTTCATCTCCCCCAGAGTGGTGGCGATCTGGGTGCCGATCTGCTCAAACAAGGCGGTGCGGGCGGCTTGCTTTTCTTCTTCGCTGCTGTTCAGGGATTTGATGGCGTTGCCGGCGGCTTTGGTCGCAATGCTCGCGGTCATGCCGGCAAGCTTTAAGAACCGGCGGCCGGGAGTGGTAGGGCGGTCAGACACGGTCAATTCCTTCTTCTTGTGAATATGGTCTATGGGCTGATCAGGGTGGTGTGTTGATCCACCGTGTGATCATTTCATCATAGGGACGATGTGGGTTAAAAACGAGGCGTTTTTGACCGGATTTTTGCAAAAAACGGCCAATGACTGTCCAAGGTATTGATTTTAAATGCGGTACATGCGAGCGATACGATGACTGGCTCGTCATACGGTATGCTGGGGTGCTATGGCGTCTGTTAAGGCGTCTGAGGGTTTGTCTGCTGGGTAGGCCAGCGCTTGGCGATGCGGCGCTCTTGTATGCGCAGGCGGATGTTCAGTAGACCTGCGGCAGCCGCAAGGCCGACGATGAGGCCGACCCAGAAACCCGGCGCGCCATGGCCGAATACGCGTGACAGCAGATAGCCGGTTGGGAAGCCGACCAGCCAATAGGCAATAAAGGTCATCCACATCGGCACCTGAGTGTCCTGCATGCCACGTAGGCAACCTGCGGTGGTGACTTGTAGGGCGTCGACGAGTTGATAGGCCATTGCGTAGAGCATCAGGGTGGCGGCAAGGTCGCGCACGAATGGATCGTTACTATAGAGCAGTGCAATCTCGTGGCGGGTCAGGGTGATAATCAGCATGGTGCAGAGTGCGAGCAAACAGCCTAGGGAGAGGCCGACACGACGTAGCTTGCGCATGCCGCCTGCATTCTGCTGACCATAGAGCTGGCCCATACGAATGGTGATGGCGGTCGAGAGTGACAGTGGAATCATAAAAAACTGTGAGGTCATCGACAGGGCGACTTGATGTGCGGCGATGGTGATCGGACCGAATGGCGTCAGGATCACGGCACCGAGGCAGAATAGTGTGACTTCAAAGAAGATGGCGATGCCGATCGGAAAGCCGAGTCGAGCAATGCGCATGATCCAGTGGTAGGACGGAGGCTCCCACTGATCGAGAATGCGAATATGGCGGTAATGGCGGGACAGTGACAGGTAGACTGCAAGGATGATCAGCATCAGCCACTGCAGGATGGCGGTCGAGAAACCGCAGCCAGCACCACCCAGTGCAGGCACTGTCCATGGGCCAAAGCTAAAACCATAGATGAATAGCAGATTGAGTGGCACTGCAAGCGCAAGGCAGATCAAGCTGATGATCGTGACGGGGCGTGGTCGCCCGAGTGCTTCGGTATAGCAGCGCAAGGCCGTGTACAATGCAAGACCCGGGAAGCCGGCGGATACCGCGATGAGGAACAGGCGTGTCTTGGGGATCAGACTGGCGGGAATCTGAAACACATCCAGATGTGCTGCCAGCAGATTAAGGATCAGGCATCCTGCTAAACCGACCCCGACTGCAAGCCAAAGCGCTTGCCTAGCGATGGTGGGGATGCGGTGAATGGCACTGGGGTCCAGCGCCTGTGCGCCAAACGCCTCTGCAACCAGCGGGGTGGTGGCCTGGAGGATACCGCCCAAGAGCAGCACCAAGGGCAGCCAGAAGCTGACACCCAGCGCAACGGAGGCGAGATCAGCTGCCGAGACGTGCCCGGACATGATGGTGTCGATCAGGCCAAAGCCTGCCTGAGCAAACTGGGTCAGCAGGATCGGCAGCATGAGTACGATCAGCTGACGCGCCTCCAGCCGAAATGCCTGAACCGTCTTGGTCAGACCGGAAGGTTTGGGCATGGGGTGGGGTGCAGATACGGCCACGGATCGTCACTGAAAAAATGAAGTGCTGTAGTGTAATGGAATTTCGGCTGCGTGCGTAAAGTGGATGGCATGCAGGTAGGCGATGCGACATGATCAAGGCGAATCGGATGAAGACAAGACTGCGGGTACATTATTTTTCGCATATCAAAGATGAGGGGCTCGGCAGTCCTGAAGCGTGGCTGCGAGGTCAGCAGGCGATCGTCACCATGACGCCGTTCTTTGCCTGGCAGGCTCAAGATCCGTTGCCTGTATTGCCGGAGCTGGATACGGTCGATCTGCTGATCATCATGGGCGGTGCCATGAGTGTCAACCAGATGCAGGAATACCCATGGCTGATCACCGAGAAAGCATGGATCAGCGACTTTATCCTCAGTGGTAAACCGGTGGTCGGACTCTGTCTGGGCGCGCAACTGATCGCCTGTAGCTTGGGTGCCGGCGTGACTCGCAATCCCGTGAAGGAAATTGGCTGGTGGCAAATCGAGGCCGTGCCTGTATCATCCGGCAAGCAGGAAATATTTGCCTTCCCAGATCGGCTGGTGCCGCTATCCTGGCATGAGGACGCCTTTGCGCTGCCGGAAGGGGCTGTACCGCTCGCAACCAGTCCGGCCTGCTCGAATCAGGCATTTCAGTATGGTGATCGGGTGTTGGCGTTTCAGTTTCATCCTGAGACTACGCCCGAGAGTCTCGAACTTTTCCTGCATGATGCGGACTATCTTGAGCTGGGCCATGATGAGGCGGTGCAGGCGCGAAATCGCTACATTCAGCCTCCAGACGAGCTGGGTAGTGTGCCAGGTGAGATGTTTGTGGCGCCCAATCAGATGCTGGAGCGCGCATTGGATTTCGTCACCCGCCCAATGGTGACCCAGTGATGGCCGGGTACGAAAAAACTGGAAATATTTTGATCAAATGACTTGCCATAAGTCTGAATCCT
>JASLEL010000231.1 GCA_030151145.1 Aquirhabdus sp.
GACAGGCAATGGCACCAGCAACTTCACCGCCAATGCCACGATTCAGGCCGGTACCACAGCCAGCGGCACATCTGCCCTGAATCTGAACCTCAACCTGTCCCCCATCCAGTTGAGTGCGCCTCAGATCGTCGTCTGTACCGGCGTATCTGCCGCAAGTACCGGCACTCCGGGGACACCGACCGGCTGTGGCACGTCTATGGGCCAGTTGACCTTTCAGACCATCAACCCCACGACAGCGGGTCTGGTCACCACCAATGGTCTGCTCAACAGTGCCGGCAGTGCGACCGTCAAGCTGCTGCTGAATAATGCCAATATCTACTTCACGTCCAATGGCAATCAGCTCATTACATCCGACATCTACGCCAATATCAGCGCATCGGGACGGATCTGGGTAGATGCCGCAGACGGATTCCGCTTCAGCACCGCAGGCGCAACCAACACACCCTCCGGCTTCACCTCCGGGGTGACCCTGACCGCACCGGGCTCATGGGGTCCCAATCTGCCGATCAACGCCGGTCTGCAAGCCTCTCTGGTCATGAAAAACGGAACCACAGTCTCATCGACGGGCCCAAGCTCGCCAAACGGCCTCATCACCATCGGTGCTTCAGGCGGTATCCCGACCCTCAATGCCTACCTGCGCGGGACTTCAGCCTCCGGCACCGAAGACAATCTGGGGAGTGTGGTCGGTAGTTCCGGTATCGTCGCTCGCCTGAACGGCAACATCCAGACCGGTACCGGCGCCAACGGCTTCCAGCTCTTTTTGGGTGCAGCAGGCACCGGGGGCTACGGCATCCAGATGAGCAACTTTGTGCCCTTCAGCAATGTCACGTCGACCGCGGTCAATCCGACCTTTGATACCGGCAATATCTATCTGAACCTGATCGGTGCTTCGACCACCAGTTTGATCATGCCGATCTCATCGGCGCTGACCAACAACAAGGGCGCGGCGAACATGACCAGTATCGCCAACAACTTCAATCTGCCGGCATCTGACGCCACCAACGGCTACGACACGCAGACCATCCCCGGCAACAACAGCCTGCTGCTCGCCGTCCGTGGTCTGAGCATTCAGGGCGTACCGCTGCAGACCACCTTCTACCAGAACTTCTATGGTCTGTGTACTGGCTCCACGACGTGTTCGGGTACGGGTGCCATCGGCGGCTTTGCCATCATGCCCGTACTGTACGGCGTCAACGCCAACCTGACCCTGAACCCCAACACCGCAACCGCACTGGGCTACTCGCTGGCCTTGTCCATGAGTGGCAACAATGGCGGAGCGGAAGGCACAGGCAACGGGGCATCGGGCACTGCTGGAACCTTGCAGGAAAGCTCGCTCTTTCTGGCGGATACCAGCTCGTCTACCCCACAATATATTGGCTTGCGTGATATCAACCTTTACTTAAAAGCCAACGGTGTGATCACCTTTGGTGGTAACGCGACCAGCAACTCCATCAACATCACGTTGCCCAACTTCCTCTTGGCCATGTCTGCCAACTTCGCTGCGGGCTATCTGCCTGGCGCGGATATTCTGGCTGGGGTGCCTGCAGCCAACCAGTTTACCAGCAACAAAGACACGCTGTTTACGATCAACCTCGGCCTGCAAAGTGATAGCACGCTGACAGGGAACAACAACATCACCATCAGCACCTCATCCAGCACACCAAGCACGCTTGGGCTGACGGCCGACCTGACGCTAGCTGGGACCGCAGGAACCTGTAGCAATACCAATCTGGGCTGTAGTGGCGGTACAGTGACCGCTGGTGTGCCCAATCAGGCCAATGCGACCAGCAACTTCTTCCGCATCATGGATAACAGTGGCTCGGCGCTGGGACTCGACAAGATCACCGGCCGCATTGCACTGGGCTCGGGCAGCCAGATCAGTGTCGGATCCAATAATCTGACCTTGACCTCAAATCTGCAGATCAATCCGCAAAACATCAAAGGTAATGAGCTGTTAGCCACGCTGAATTTCTACAACAATCCAGCTTCGGGCTCACAGACGGCTTCATCGATTGGCAATATGGTCATTACGGGTAGTACTATTTTAAGTAATATCACCCTGTCCCCTGTCTCGCACTAAGTAGCGTGCTCAAGGTACCCTTTATATCAAAAGACAGAGGCACATCGCAGTCAATGACTGCGATGTGCCTAGATGTGGATCAAGACGGCGACACCGCCGGGTTACCCCGGATTGCCTGAGCAGCCCAGCCACTGACGGCATGATGCATTGGATCAATGGTCATCAGCGGCGGCTCAATCCACCATAATGTCACTTTATCGCCTGTTACACATTGACGTGCGGATATTATGCGATAATGCTGACAGAAGCTGTAAGACGACGCCCTGACATGCGTAATTGTCGTAATGGAATAGTAATACATCAAGGAATGATTGTGATGAAACAGCGTTTGAGACCACAAAGTTTTGTGGTACAGCCTTTTATGATGCTTTCTTCCCTGCTCTCGATTGGAGCAGCGGTTTCCGCACATGCCATGACACCGATGGATGATCAAGCATTAAGTGACACGACCGGTCAGGCCGCGTATTACACCACCTATATCGCACCCAGCGGCAGCGGCACCGGAGCAACACCGACCGATTACGGTTTCTTTACGCTCGGTCTGAATGCCACCACCAGTCTCAATGCCAACATCGATCACCTCCAGCTTGGCTGTGGTGGCGTGAATGGTTCAGGCTGTGACATTGACATCAATAACCTGTCACTCAGCGGTCAAGGTAGTGGTACAGACGCCAATGGTAACCCAACGTTCAGTGGTGCAGGCCGCGCCGCAACTGATGCGACCCTCACCAATCCCTTCATCCAGTTAGCGATTAAAAACCCCACCAGCCTGTCTACACGTCAGATCGTCGGGATTAACCTTGGTGCGCAGAAAGTACTGGGACTGCTGACCGCTGGCGTAAGTAACAATGCTGCATTAAACGGTTCAGCAACCATTCCCACTGGCGTCGGGATCAATACGCTGAGCGGTTATATGCAAGTTGGCGCAACAGCCGTAGGAACATGTACGGCCCCAACTGCAAACTGCGCACATACCGCGAGTACAATCGCGTCTTATGATGGCTCTACAACGCCAACCCCAGCCAATGGCTCTCCTGTTCCGGGTCCGGGCAATGCCACGACTTCGACCAATAACACCGCCATTACGGGCAGGATTTATAACATAGGAACAAGCTGTTTCTTTGGTTGTACTAACTTTACCTCAACCAGTTATGATCTGGTGCTTGACTCCACCAACGTATTGCTTTCATCTAATGCCACCACAGTCAACGGATCTCGTGTAAAGAGTGTACAACTCACGGGGACAGGTGCTATCTCGCCGATTAATTTTTATGGCAACATGGTGGCAAATGCCATCGGACTGAATCTGTCCGAAAACATTCCCAATGACGGCAATAACAAGATCACCAATCTGACTGCGGATCTCACCGTGAATGAAGGACTAAGCTACATTCACACGATCAATATCAATAACCCGTTATCACTATCCCTACAAAGCACCAAAGTACAGTGGCCAGGATCGGCAGCGGCGAATGTTGCCCAACCAGGCTGGTGGATGGGATTTGGTGATACTGTCAATATCGGCAGTATCTCACCTTCCAGCTCAGTCGCGATCACGACCCCCGTATTGCAGCAGGCGATTAATGCGGTAAGTACGTATCTGTATAACAATCCGATTTCATGCGGTACTTTTGGTCTGCTGAGTTGCCTTGGTGGCTCGATTGATGTTGGGACGGTAAATTTGTCAGGAACACATCTCGCATTCCCGCTGACTAACCTTGCGCTCGCCGCACAAACCCCGCCTGCCAACTGCTACGGTGGACTCAAATTCTGCTAACCTGCCAAGGCCAAACAAAAAGAGCAACCCATGGGTTGCTCTTTTTGTTTGCGACATATTCATACCGGACAATCAGGTCTTCGGTAATGTCACGCCCGTCTGACCCTGATACTTGCCGCCGCGGTCTTTATAAGATGTCTCGCACACCTCATCCGACTCAAAGAACAACATCTGTGCTACGCCTTCTCCAGCATAGATCTTGGCAGGCAGATTGGTGGTATTGGAGAACTCGAGTGTCACATGCCCTTCCCACTCCGGCTCAAGCGGCGTGACATTCACAATGATACCGCAGCGCGCATAAGTCGATTTGCCCAGACAGATCGTCAGCACATTACGTGGAATGCGGAAATACTCGACCGTACGCGCCAGCGCAAAGGAGTTGGGCGGGATGATGCAGACGTCGGCCTCGATATCCACAAAGCTATTTTCATCAAAATTCTTTGGGTCTACCGTTGCCGAATAAACATTGGTAAACACCTTAAACTCGCGGGCGCAGCGCACATCATAACCGTAGCTTGAGACACCATAAGAAATGAGCTTCTGCTGCTTGGCATCCGTCCGTACCTGAGCACCCGCAAACGGCTCGATCATGCCATGTTGCTCACTCATGTAGCGTATCCAACGATCTGATTTGATAGACATAATGCTTAACCCGGTTTCCATTCAATACTGACTGCACATCAGACCTAAAATAAAACGCCGACCTTATTTCATCACGGTCAGCGTTTTATGATTTCTGCGCGTTTTAACCAGCTACTGTACGCGATTTCTGAAGATTAATGAAGAGGCCCGCTCATGATATCCCTTCATGATATCGGACCTTCTCACCCTCAATCGCGCTCAGGATTGGCATCCTCACTGGCATCGCGTGCCGTGATCTGTTTATTCTCCGCGACACGCACCCCACGATCGGCAGGCACTTCATCGCCCTCCTGACGTGCACGCAGATCATAGCGGGCCTGTGCCAGCGAACGCGGATTTTTCTTGTCCGCACGCGACGGCCAGCCTTCGCGTTGCCGTTGGCGGTCACCATCGGTTTCTTCGGTCTGATCATGGAACAGCACTTGCGAGGTCGGATATGGCAGATCGATACCCGCATCAGTCAGCGCATATTTCACCGCGACCAACACTTGATCTGTCGAATCCAGAATATCCAGTTGCGAGCTGTCTTCCAGCCACCAGCGCAGGCGCAGGTTCAGTGCATAGTTGCCGAGGCTGGTCGCGACGATGGTTGGATTGGAAAACTGCGTTACCGATTCACAATGCTTCATGGCATCCATGATCACGCTCTTGGCGCGGCCCACATCATCACCCATGCCAATCCCGATATCGAGCTGACAGCGACGGCGTTTGAATGCTGTATTGACCGTGACCGGCGTGGTATACAGATCGGCATTCGGGATGACGATGCGACGACCATCGTAGGTCTTGATGTAGGTCGCACGGATCTGGATGTCTTCGACGGTGCCTTCAAAATTGC
>JASLEL010000288.1 GCA_030151145.1 Aquirhabdus sp.
ACTGACCGCGACGGCAGATGAGCGGACGCGCCTCGACATCATCCGTGTGCTGCATCTGGAGCAGGCGGCGGTTTTTATCTCGAGCTTTGACCGACCCAATATCCGCTACACCATCGTCGAGAAGGATAATGGCAAAAAACAACTGCTCGATTTTATCCAGGCACAGCCTGCAGGGTCGGCAGGGGTGGTCTACTGTCTATCGCGCAAGCGGGTCGAAGAGACGGCTGAATTCCTGCACAGCAAAGGGCTGACCGCCCTCGCCTATCATGCGGGCCTACCGCAAGCAGAGCGCATGCGCGTGCAGGATGAGTTTCTCTATGAAGAAGGCCGGATTATCTGTGCCACGGTTGCTTTCGGCATGGGCATTGATAAGCCCAACGTGCGCTTTGTCGCCCATCTGGATCTGCCCAAGTCGCTGGAGGGCTACTATCAGGAGACGGGTCGTGCCGGCCGTGATGGCCTCGCGTCTGAAGCGTGGATGGCCTATGGCTTAGGTGATATTGTCAATGTCCGTCGTATGCTGGCCCAATCCGACAGTCCGCCCGACATCAAACGCGTCGAAACCGCCAAGCTAAATGCCCTGCTCGCCTACTGCGAGACGGCCACCTGCCGCCGCCAGATGCTGCTCGGCTACTTTGGCGAAAGCTTGCCCGAGCCCTGCGGTCATTGTGATACCTGTCAGAGCCCACCCGCGACATGGGACGCGACCATTGCGGCACAAAAAGCCCTGTCAGCGGCGATCCGTACCGGCAATCGTTTTGGTGCCGCTCATCTGATCGATGTGCTGCGGGGTGAGATGACCGACAAGGTACAGCAGTTCAGCCATCACGCCCTGCCGACCTTTGGTATCGGACAAGACCTGTCGGAGGCCGCGTGGCGCAACGTGCTGCGCCAGCTCGTGGCGCTGGGCTACCTGCTGCCGGATCTGGATGGCTTTGGTGCGCTGATGGTCAGTGAGCAGGCCCGTCCTCTCCTCAAAGGTGAAGAGACCCTGCATCTGCGCGCACTGCCGGAGACCCGCCCCAAAGCCGCACGCAGCAAGGGCTTTTCCTCAGACCTGCCTGCAGATGCCCAAGTGCGTTTCGATCAGTTGCGCACCTTACGGCTGGCCTTTGCGCAAGCTCAGAAAGTACCGCCTTATATTATCTTTAACGATGCGACCCTGCGGGACATGGCCGTCATGAATCCAACCCACCTGGATGAGATGCGGCATATCAGCGGTATCGGGGAACAAAAACTGCAGCGCTATGGGCAGGCTTTTCTGGATCGGCTGAATGAATTAAGGACACCAAACGATGCGCAACCTGTCGCATCGACGACAGCACAGACAGCGACACTGGATCAGGCTGAACAAGCCAGTCGGGTCGATACCCTGCAGGCAACGCTGGAGTTGGTCCATGCCGGGATGGATCGGGTGGCGATCGCGGACGCTCGGGGGCTTGCCGTAGAGACTATTGGCAGCCACTTGCTCAAACTCTATCAGGCCCAGCACATCACACTGACGGAGCTACTCTATATCACACCGGATGAAATCCAAGAGATCCAGACCGCAGCCACAGGACTAGGGCTCAAACCCCGCCAAACCGCCAGCAAGGCGCTCAAGGAAAACCTGCAGCACCGCTACGGCTATGCCGACCTCAATGCCGCCTTATGGCTCTGGCATTGAGGTGGCCGGCGTTTACTCATCAGTCAATGGACACTCAAAGTTAGTGGGTTGCTGCTGACAACGGACTTTTTTCAGGATGCCCATGAGCTTCTTGTTATAGACGCCCTGACGTGTCAGCGTGATGCGTGCCTCACGCATGAGCTTAAGATAGCCCAGCTTATCCGCCTCAGGCAGATCCATCCACAGCTTAGGATCGATGGCATGCTCTAGACGGTTGATGGTACTGATCGCACGCGGAACTTGAGACAACATCCATTCCCGGCTCTTTGGTCCGAAGCCATCCGGGAACTTATCCTGATGAATCACCAGATCCATCGTGATATAGGCCAGCGGAAAACGGATGATCGCGCCTTTATTGCCATAATCAATCGCCTTAGGCACCTCAAACGGCTTAAACGCCATAGCAGGCAAGATGATGGCGTCCACCTGATTGGCGTTAAACTTACTCACGGTATTGGACAACTCGACCGGCACAGACTTGCCGCCTACCTTGGTCACGATCTCAGCCTGCGCCTTGTCATAGTCCAATGAACCAAACCGTTTGCCCAGAAAATGGGCCAGCGAGTTCAATTGTCGATCATTAACGATGATATAAGCCTGCCCGATCGGCAGCACGCCTGCGACTTCATAGCCATCGCTGACCATATCCGGTGCAAGCTTGGGGTTAGCCAACACTGCCATTGCCACACGCATGCTGGGCACATCCATCATACTGCCGATGGAATCAGTTGAGCCGGCAAAGTTATTCACCGCCCGTGCACGCAGACCCGTAATCGATGCGGCATCGCACTTGCCAGATGTCAACTGATCCAGCGCCTGCTTTTCATCGGTAAAGGGTTTTAATTGAATATCAGCACCCCACCCCTTGGCTGCGACGACATAGTCGCGCATCAGGGAGTAGTTATCGCCTTGAGTCCCCAGCGGATCAAAGACGCATAAACTCTGAGCATGCGCACCTACCGCACACGCCAGACCCGTCATCACTGCCAGAACTCGTCCAGCATGCGACACCGCACCGCGTAAAGCGAACGGCGAAGCTCCCTCTCTCACAGAAAACAGCATATTTCGATCCTTTGTTGTGGTTTTGTTCTTAAGCAAGATCGATTGATCTCGCCATCTTTTCATTCTGGATACATCTTCGTTATACAGTCTTGCTGACTCATTGTTTTTCTTACACACCACATGCAGGTATGAGCCCAGCCCGCATATGTATCTCTCCGGTGCTTCTTTACAGTGTCCCCCGACATGCCTGATCAGGCCATGCCACACTGCACCCTATTTTTTTAAAACCTGAATACTGCTTTTAGTTCGAAATTGCTGTGAGTTCTGGATCGCTGTTATGCCGTGACGAGTGTCAAAAAGTCAGGATCGAAAAAAGTATCGATCACTCATCCTTCAGTCCGCACTCAAAGTTGCCCGGCTGCAACTGACAGCGGATCTTTTTCAGCAACCCGGTCATTTTCTGGTTGTAGACCCCACTGCGGGTCAGACTGATCCGGGCTTCACGCATCAGCTTGATATAGCCCATCCGGTCACTCTCCGGAATCTCGATCCAGTATTTGGGGTCGATACTTTTTTCGATCCGGGCCACATTACCCATTTGCCGTTCGACCTGATCGGCGACCCAAGTACGGCTCTTTTGTCCGTAGCCATCCGGGAACTTCGCCGGATGGATCACCACATCACCGGTCACATAAGCTACCGCGTAGCGAATAATTCCGCCTTTGTTGCCGATCCCTTTGCTCAACTCCAGTGGCTTGAAGGCCACCAGTGGCAGCTCAATCGCATCCACCTGACCGCTATTAAACTTCTGACCGACGGTTTCAAGTCCGACCACGACCGGAATAGCACCGACCTTCTGTACAATCAGATCCTGCGCCTTGTCATAGTCCAGCACACCAAAGCGTTTGCCCATGATGCGGATCAGCGAATTATTGGCGCGATCACTGACGATGGCATAGGCCGAGCCGAGCGCCGTCACACCTGCGATCTCATAACCCGACGTCACCATATCGGCAGCCAGCTTTGGATTAGCCATCAGACGGATCACGACCCGGGCGGTAGCATCACTGTCCACGCCGCCTGCAGAGTCGATCGTTCCGGTAAAATTATTGAATTGGCGGGTACGAATCCCGGTCAGATAGGCACTGTCACACCGTCCGGCCTTGAGGTCTTCAGACGCAGCAAGCTCATCGGTATAGGGCTTGAGGGTGATGTTGGCGCCCCATTGCTTGGCGACCAGTGCGTAATCTTTCATCAGGGAATAGTTATCGCCTTGAGTCCCCAGCGGATCAAAGACACACAGACTCTGGGCGGAGGCCATGCTCGACATCAGCAGACCCGTACAGGTCAAACCTGCAAGACGCATTAAACCGATATGGCGTAAGGAGAAGGGAAAACCACTTTTTTTATTCTGATGGTGAAAAACAGCTTTTTCACTTCCGTGTCCATCAGGCAACACATTGACATCAGCCTGCATCATAAAACTCCATTTTCATGATTCACATCAAATAAATACATCGCAAGGCTTTTATTCCTTAAAGCCTGTATACCCGCCCAATGATGGCCTCAGACAGCACCAGATTGGTGCCACAAAAGCAAAAGGGGCATCCCATTATGAAACAGGATCCCCCGAATGAAAAGACACACGTGTGAATTTTGTGGCCTGTTTCCGCTTTTTTAAGCAGAAACGGTTATATTTCAGACATATTTACTTTTAACTTTTTATCCCTTTCACTCGTTATTGAGCGGACAATCGAAGTTTCCGGGATTCACTGAACAGCGCACTTTCTTCAGGATGCTGGTCATTTTATGGTTGTACACCCCGCTGCGCACCAGTCCCAAACGCGCCTCGCGCATCAGACGGATATAGCCTGTCACCTCTGCCGGCGGTAAGTCCATCCAGTATTTGGCATCGATGCTTTTTTCGACCTTGGCCACATTGTTCATCTGCCGATCCACCTGATCTGCCATCCACGTCCGGCTCTTGGGACCAAAACCGACCGGGAAGCGGTCTGGATGAATCACCACATCCGCCGTCACATACGCCACTTTGTAGCGCGCGATCGCGCCTTTACTACCGATGCCCTTATTCAGTTCCAGCGGCTTAAAAGCCACCAGCGGCAGCTCCACCGCATCCACCTGACCATGGTTAAACTTGCTGCCTATCGTCGCCAGATCGACCACGACAGGTTTGGCACCGATCTTATCCACGATCAGCTCCTGCGCCTTGTCATAGTCCAGCACACCAAAACGCTTGCCAATGATACGAATCAATGCATTGATATTACGATCATTGACGATAACATAGGCCGACCCCAGCGCCGCAACGCCTGCCACCTCAAAGCCCGGCGTGACCATATCGGGTGCCAGTTTCGGGTTGGCCATCAGTTTGATCACCACCCGCGCAGTGGCATCGCTATCCACACCACCCGCCGAATCAATACTGCCAATGAAATTATTAAATTGTCGAGTCCGAATACCGGTCAGATAAGCGCCATCACAGTGACCGGCTTTCAGATCCTCTGAAGCCTGATATTCATCGGTATAGGGTTTCAGCGTGATATTGGCGCCCCATTGCTTGGCAGCCAGCGCATAATCCTTCATCAACTCGTAATTATCCCCCTGGCTACCCAAGGGATCAAAAACACACAGACTCTGTGCCGACGACACAGACGTCCATCCCAGACCTGCCAGCACAACCGACATGCGGCACAATCCCATGCTCATCGCTTTCAATGCTTTAATATCCATATCAACACACTATTTCCAAGCCGAAACTTCGCTGATCGGCTTTGATGACATCCATCTGATGC
>JASLEL010000440.1 GCA_030151145.1 Aquirhabdus sp.
CTTCGACACCTCGCCGAAATTACCTTAAAATGGCGCTCTTGTTTTTCGCCAGATAAAAGATAACCACCATGCTGCTGATCCCTGCCATCGACCTGAAAGACGGTCAATGCGTACGCCTGAAACAAGGGCGTATGGAAGACGATACCGTGTTCTCCGACGACCCGGTCGCCACCGCGACCCACTGGGTCAATGAAGGCGCCCGCCGCCTGCATCTGGTGGACTTAAACGGCGCCTTCGCCGGCACGCCAATCCACAAGAGCGTGGTGGAAGCCATCGCCCGCGTCCACCCAACCCTGCCGATCCAGATCGGCGGCGGTATTCGCTCACTCGAGACCATCGGTCATTATCTCGAAGCGGGTGTCTCCTACGTGATCATCGGCACTAAAGCGGTCAAAGAGCCTGAGTTTGTGGTCGAAGCCTGCAAGCAGTTCGCCGGACACATCATCGTCGGCATCGACGCCAAAGACGGCTGGGTTGCCACCGACGGCTGGGCCAATGTCACCGATGTCAAAGCCACCGACCTCGCCCGCCGCTTTGCCGATGCTGGTGTCTCCTCCATCGTCTATACCGACATCGCGCGTGATGGCATGATGCAGGGCGTCAATGTCAGCCAGACGGTCGCCTTGGCAGATGCTTGCGGCCTGCCCGTGATCGCCTCCGGCGGCATCACCAATCTCGACGACATCCATGCCCTGCAGGGTCAGCCCGGTATCCTCGGTGCCATCACCGGCCGTGCGATCTACGAAGGCACGCTCAATCTGCGCGAAGCACAGGCGATCTGGGATCGGGTCTGATCTCGAACGCAGCAAAAAAGCGCCTTTAGGCGCTTTTTTATGGACCCGGAGCCCAAAATAACTCGTCTATACGTTTGGCAGTATGGTTTTTTTGCAGGGATGCTGAGTGCAACTGTTCGAGCCAAGGATGGCAAGCTTGCACGAAAAAGGGCTTTTGCCGACGATTGGCCAGTCAAAAGTAAGGCCTGCGGCAGGCCATCCAGAAATAAGAAAATCCCACAACAAAGGCTATTGTTGTTTTCTATTGACTCCATCTTAAAATAAAAAAAACAGCGCCATCACGGCGCTGTTTTTTTTAAAGCTTCAGGCTGCCTGATGACAGCCTCAAACCGATCTTATTGCTGAACGGTACGGGTACCGGCGATCATCGCAACCACGCGACGGTTCAGGGCACGACCCTCAACAGTCTTGTTGGAGGCCACTGGATCGTTCCAGCTATAGCCCTTGGCAGTCAGACGACCAGCGTCGATACCGTAGTCTTTGATCAGCGACGTCTTCACGGCGTCAGCACGGGCTTGCGACAGGCGGTCGTTGAGTTTCTTTGGACCAGTGCTGTCGGTGTAACCACGGATTTCGGCAGTGGCGTTCGGGAAATCTTTCAGCTTGTCAGCCACTTTACCGACTTCAGGCTGATACTGCTTCTTGATGACCGACTTGTTGGTGTCGAAGAACACACGCAGTTCCATCTTCAGCTCTTCAACCTGAGGAGCCGGTACTGGTGCTGGCGCAGGTGCGACAACCACAGGCGCTGGTGGTGGCACTTCTACAGGTGCTGGCGCAACATATGGACGCTTGTGACCACCGAGGGTGATCTGCAGACCAAGGAAGGTCTTCCAGTCGATCAGGCTATGGTCGAAGTTTTCAACCATACGGCCTTCACCACGGACCGCCAGTGCATCGTTGATGCGGTAGAACGCACCCAGACCCAGATTACCGATGGTATCGTTGCTCTTGACAGACAGACCTTTGTCTTTCATGTTCAGGTCTTGGTTACCTGCACCGACCAGTACGTAAGGCTTGAACTTGCTGTCGTAGTTCTTGGTGATGAAGTCACTGTTCAGCAGGAAGTTGCCTTCGATGGTACGCACTTTGGACGAGTAGTCACCCGGCAGACGACCAGCGCTGGTACGCACGGTACCGTCGTTGTTCGTCTCGTCGTATTGGGCTTCAACGCTCAAGGATGGCGTCAGTTCATAACCCAGCGCAATCGCACCAATCACGTCGCCATCAGGCTGAAAACCACGGCCATACGGCGCCAGACCAGGAATCGTCTGACTGCCTGCAGCCTTAACATCTTTTGGATAGCTATTATCGAACCAGTGATAGCCCACCATAGGGGTGACTGTCACGCCCAGACCCGTGGTGTCTGCATGTGCAGCAACAGACAACGGTGCTGCGATCAGCGCAGCCAAAGCAATACGGTTTAAGTTCATAAGAAACTCCCAATGGATGTGAAAAAAGCTTCTGACAAAAATGTAAAATTATGTAAATCAAAGCACCCATCCAACTATCGAGGAATATGGGTCTTTTTGTCGTGGAGCGCACCTTAGCATGATCATACTCCAGATGCGAGTGTTACATTTTATTTCAAACGTAACCAGATTGCCCCAATATTGCCCGCCTCTGTTGATTAAGCCACTGCTTTAGGCAACGCCATGTCATGATTTTGTAACAAAGGAACGACACAAACAGGTGCGCTGCTGCGCATATTTCCCCGCCTCGCCCGCATTTCACACCCCATCACACATAAAAAAACAGCCCTCACATGAGGGCTGTTTTCCGAGGGTCAGTGCAGCGTAAAGCCGCACATCATCCAGATTATTGAGTTACGGTACGGTTACCTGTGATCACAGCAACCACGCGACGGTTCAGGGCACGGCCTTCTTTGGTCTTGTTGGATGCCACTGGATCGTTCCAGCTGTAGCCCTTAGCGGTCAGACGACCCGCATCGATACCGTAGTCTTTGGTCAGTGCGGACTTCACAGCTTCAGCACGGGCTTGCGACAGACGGTCGTTCAGTTTCTTCGGACCGGTGCTGTCGGTGTAACCCTTGATCTCAGCAGTCGCGTTCGGGAAGTCTTTCAGCTTGTCAGCGACTTTGGCGATTTCAGGCTGATATTGCTTCTTGACGACCGATTTGTTGGTGTCGAAGAACACACGCAGTTCCAGCTTCAGATCTTCGGTCAGCTGTTGTGGTGCTGGCGCAGGTGCTGGTGCCGGTACTGGGATTGGTGCTGGCGCAACAGGTGCAGGAGGTGCTACGTATGGACGCTTGTGACCACCGATGGTGATTTGCAGACCCAGCAGCGCTTTGTAATCCCACAGACCATGGTTGGTTTCGCTCACGGCACGGCCTTCGCCACGCAGCGCCAGGGCATCATTGATGCGGTAGAACGCACCGGCACCCAGGTTAACGATGGTACCTTGGTCATGCAGCGTGAAGCCTTTGTCATGCACGTTCATGCGTTGGAAACCCGAACCCACCAGCACGTATGGCTTGAATTTGCCATCGTAGTCATGGGTGATGATGTCGCTGTTCAGCAGCAGGTTGCCTTCGTACGAACGGGTACGCTCGTCAACGTTACCGGCGCTCACGACTTTACCACCCTTGATCAGGGAGCCATCACCCTGCTTTTCGCTGTACTGGAATTCAGCACTCAGCGATGGGGTGATTTCGTAGCCCAGTGCGATACCGGCCACAACATCATCGTAAGGGTTGTAGCCAGTTTGAGTACCGGACTGCTTGTAGTGCTTGGCGGTTTGATCATGATCAAAGCTGCCAGCCCAGCCAACCAGTGGGGTCACGGTCAGACCGAGACCTGTGGTTGGGCTTACAAAACCCAGCGTGTCAGCGATACCAGCATTAGCCAGCGTCATCGGTGCAGCCAGAACAACTGCAAGAGCAATTTTATTCAGTTTCACGAACTTCTCCAAATGAACACAATCTCTATTCAACGCAGGGATGTCAAATAAAGACAAATCGCATAGTCTTATATAAATATATATAAAACATAAAATGCGTAAAAATCTTCTACTTTAATAAAATATAGACCATTTAGTCGCTGTTTCATCCAACAGCCACCCACATGCACGAAAAAGCAACAGGTCTATGTGTGGCACGCATGCTAATGCAAGACCAAAATTAAATCAATAGATTAGGCGCGCAACAGGAACGCGATATGGTTCACATTTTTGTAACAGACCCAAGGTAAATTATTATTTTTCATTGTGTTACAATTTTTTTGGCACATGGCATACAACCTATTCCAGATCAGCAGAATGCTCACATTTTGCCCAGATCCGTACAACGGAACGACATAATCACAAGGCTCTGTCAGATAATAAAACGGTTACACAGCTGCAGACAATTTGTCATTCTTAAAACAACACAAAATATCCACACACTAAAACAAATACCCCAAATCACCATAAAAAAACAGCCATCAAGGATGGCTGTTTTTTTAAAGAGGAATGCCCGTGTATCAGGCATTCCTGCGGATGGATTACTGCTGTACAGTGCGGCTGCCGGTGATGACAGCAACAACGCGACGGTTCAGAGCACGACCTTCTTTGGTCTTGTTGGACGCGACTGGGTCGTTCCAGCTGTAGCCCTTGGCAGTCAGACGACCAGCGTCGATACCATAGTCTTTGGTCAGCGATTTCTTCACAGCATCAGCACGGGCTTGCGACAGACGGTCGTTCAGTTTCTTCGGACCGGTGCTGTCAGTGTAACCACGGATTTCAGCAGATGCGTTCGGGAAGTCTTTCAGCTTATCGGCCACTTTGGCGATTTCAGGCTGATACTGTTTCTTGATGATGGACTTGTTGGTGTCGAAGAACACACGCAGTTCCAGCTTCAGGTCTTCGGTCACGACTGGTGGTGGTACTGGTACTGGGACCGGTACTGGGGTTGGAGCTGGTGGCTCTACAACTGGGGGTGGAGGAGCCTTGTAGCCCTTGTGACCCCATGGCGTGATGGTCAGACCAGCCAGTGCCTTGTAGTCCCAAGTACCGTGGGCAGCTTCGTTGATCACACGACCTTCGCCACGCAGCGCGAATACGTCGTTGATGCGATAGAACGCACCGGCACCCAGATTGACGATGGCACTGGCGTCATGCAGTTTGAAACCTTTGTCATTGACGTTCAGCGCCTGATAACCGGCACCAACCAGTACATAAGGCTTGAAGCGGTCGCCCAGTATGCTGGACAGGCCGAACAGATCGCTATTGATCAACGCATTACCGGAGTACTGACGGGTACGAACATTGACAGTCCCGATACCTGGTTGAGTTGTCTTAGGGCCAATGCGCAGCGAACCATCACCTTCTTTCTGGCTGAATTCAGCTTCAGTGGTCAGCCATGGTGTCAGCTCGTAGCTCAGAGAGCCACCCCAGAAACCATCATCGTAAGGGTTGACAGCGCGTCCCCATGGGCCGTAGGCCTTAGTGGACTGACTACCCGATTGTTTGTAGTGCTTAGCGGATCCATCATGATCGAACTCGCCTTGCCATCCGCCGAAACCGGAAACACCTACACCTGCCAGCCATGGAACAGAGCCAGGACCAAAATAGTTACTGACATCTGTCGTATCTGCATGCGCTATTGACAATGGCGCAGCCAAAGCCAGAGCAACAACTGTTTTATTAAGTTTCACGATCATCTCCAAATGAAAAGTCTGCCGTTACCCAGAAGAACACCCCCTAGAATAAAAGCAGATCGATTAAATCGCACGACTTCATATCATCGGATATGAACATCATTTGTTGTTAAAACTTTTCTACCTGAGCTCAAATAAACCGAGGTGATCTAGAGCACCGATTACAACCACAAAACACGGCCAGACTGCCTTTGGTCTATCGTTCTCTGAAATCCTAATCCAAGGCTAAAATTAAATCAATAGATTAGCCCCTGCAATTCCATTCGTTACGCCAAAGAATTGTCAACCTGATAACAAACTTACCATAAGTCAACAGATTAGCCCCGGATGAAATCTGCAAAAAAAGGGGCTTAGCGCGTGCAATTTCCGCACGGATGATGCCATCAAATGATTTATCATTTGTACAGCTAAAGATATAAAACCAATGACATTCATCAAAACGACGACGTCAAGGTATTTCATGCAAATTTGATACCCAGTTATAAATATATAAGGCAGCTACCCAGTATAGCTGCCTTATATGACAATTTAATTGACGTGTTTTGGCAAATCATTGGGCGTGTATTCAAAATACATTTTAAAATGCCCTACGACTGTGCAGCCATTTATGCAGCGACAGCGGCATAAATGGCGTGGACAGAGCCATTACTGTGCAAAAAGAACCATTACTGTGCGACAGGACGGCTACCCGCGATCACCGCAACCACACGACGGTTCAGGGCACGGCCTTCTTTCGTCTTGTTGGATGCGACCGGATCGTTCCAGCTATAGCCCTTGGCGGTCAGACGACCAGCGTCGATGCCGTAGTCTTTGGTCAGCGACGTCTTGACGGCCTCAGCACGCGCTTGTGACAGACGGTCGTTCAGT
>JASLEL010000311.1 GCA_030151145.1 Aquirhabdus sp.
CAGAGATCCATCCGGACGTGATACAGGGCTGGATGTACCATGCCAATGTCTTTGTCTCCATGGTACGGCCTTGGATGCGCCATCAGCCGCCGCTCTACTGGGGCATCCGTCATTCGCTGGATTCGCCGGATGAGGAGTCGCGCAGCACCAAAGTCGCATTGCAACTGTCGAAATGGCTGTCGCGCGAGCCGGATGTGGTGGTCTATTGCGCGCAGTCGGGTCTTGAGAAGCATGCGCAATTTGGCTTTCGTCCCAAGCAATCTCTGGTGATCCCCAATGGTGTGGTCCTCCCTGAGGTGCAGACGCTGCGGTCGTTTGATCGTGCGCCGCTTGTGGTTGGATTTGCCGGGCGCTATCACCATGCCAAGGGCTTTCCTTATCTGTTCGCAGCCATTGCCCAGATTCAGCAAGCACGCTCGGATATCACGTTTCGGATTGCCGGTACAGGCGTGAGCTTGGATAACCCGGAGATCGCAGCGCTGATCGACGCGCATGCGATTGATCTGAGCCGGGTCGAGCTGTGTGGTCATGTCTCGGATATGGCTGGGTTTTACCAGCGTATCGATCTCTTGTTGCTGACCTCGATTACCGAAGGATTCCCCAATGTGCTGGTTGAGGCCATGGCGGTCGGTGTGCCCTGTGCCGCAACCGATGTCGGCGATGCGCGTTTGATTATCGGTGACTCAGGCACGGTCGTGCCGCGCCGTGATGTGGCGGCAATCGCTGCTGCGGTGGTGGATTTTGCTGCGCTGGACGCGGACGTGCGGCAGGCGAGATCCCAGCAGGCGATTGCACGAGTTGCCACACAGTTTCAGCTGCATGTGGTGGCTGAGAGATATGCCGAGTTATGGCAACAAGGAAAGGCGTAGACATGAAATTTCTCGTGGTGGCCAGTTATCCCGATTCTATCTTGCAGTTTCGGGGGGCGTTGCTGGCGGCGCTGGCAGCAGAGGGGCTGGAGGTGCATGTCGCGGCGCCGGGCCTAGGGCCGACATCCGCCATCCGGCAGGCGCTGGAAGCCAAGGGCTATCTGGTGCATGACCTTTATATGCAGCGCACCGGGCTGAACATGCTGGCAGACGGCTGGACGCTGTCGGCACTTTATCGTCTCATGCGACAGATCAAGCCGGACTATGTGCTGGGCTATACGATCAAACCGGTGATCTATGGGGCGATTGCGGCATCCTTTGCGCGGGTGCCGCATCGGTTTGCCCTGATCACGGGGCTGGGTTATGCGTTTTCGGCTGTGGGTGAGCGTGAGCATACGCCGACGTTTTTTCAGCGCTCACTGTTTCAGCTCTATGCCTATGCGTTAAAGCAGGTCAAGGTGGTCTTTTTTCAGAATCCGGACGATCTGGCGCTGTTTCGCCAACTGCATATCCTGAAGCCCGATCATGAGTCGGTGGTTGTGAAAGGCTCTGGGGTCAATATCGTGGATTATGCACCCGATACGGTACAGCCAAAGGGTCCCGTGCAATTTTTGCTGATCGCGAGGCTCTTGGGAGATAAGGGCGTGCGCGAATATGCGGCCGCCGCTCGTCAGATCAAGGATAAATATCCGGAAGTGACCTTCCATTTAGTTGGCTGGATCGACGAAAATCCCAATGCGATTGATCAGGCCGAGCTGGACGCGTGGATCCAGGATCAGCGTCTGGTCTACTGGGGCAAGCTGGATGATGTCCGTCCCGCCATCCGGCAGTGCTCGGTCTACGTCTTGCCGTCGTATCGTGAGGGCACGCCGCGCAGTGTGCTGGAGGCGATGGCGATGGGCCGTGCGATCATCACCACCGATGCCCCGGGTTGCCGTGAGACGGTACAGGATGGCTATAATGGCTTTCTGGTGCCGGTGAAATCGGTAGATGCGCTCGCGGATGCGATGGCGCGTTTTATTGCCTCGCCAGCGCTGGTGGTCGAGATGGGTTTGGCCTCCCGGGCGCTGGCAGAATCTCGCTTTGATGTGAATCGCGTCAATCAGGTGATGCTGAATGCGATGGGATTGGGATTATCTCAATCCAATGCGCAAGCGAAATCAGACTAAATCAGATGCTCATGCGAAATCAGATGTTCATGGAAGGGAATTAATATAGCGGCTTTATTATAGAATCGACAGTATTCGTTGGAATAAGCATGCAAACTATCGTCCTGATTGGGACCATCGCCTCAAGTGTATATGGATTTAGATCTGAGCTGATTCAAGCGTTGGTTGCCAAGGGATATCGCGTTTATGCCTTTGCTGTGGATTATAATGATGTTTCGCGTGCGAAAGTCCAGCAACTCGGTGCAATACCCGTCGATTATCAGTTAGACCGCGGTGGTTTAAATCCGCTGGCTGAGATTTTGACGATTTATAAACTCTGTCAGAAAATCAAAGCCATTCGTCCGGATATGGTGCTGTCGTATTTTGTCAAACCTGTGATCTATGGCACATTTGCGGCAGCCTATGCGCGTGTGCCCTATCGGGTGGCGATGCTGGAGGGGCTGGGTTATGCCTTTACCGGTCAACCGGATGGCATCTCCCTGAAGGCATCGCTGATCCAGACCGTGCAGATCAATCTCTACCGCATTGTGTTCCGCTATCTGCATCGGGTCGTGTTTCTGAATCAGGATGATGTGGTTGATCTGGTCGAGCGCCACCGACTGCCAGCTGTGCCTGTCGATGTATTGGGTGGCATCGGGCTTGATCTGGCGCAATACCCCTATACACCGCTGGAGCCGCATCCCTGTACCTTTATTTTTGTCGGTCGGCTGCTGAAAGAAAAAGGCATCCATGAGTATCTCAAGGCCGCCCGCATCGTCAAAGCCCGTTACCCGGAGGCGAGTTTCGTGGTCTTGGGGCAGCTGGACCCGCATCATCCGGGGGCTTTGTCCGAGCGTGAGCTACAGGAGATGGTGGCGCAGGGTACGGTGATCTATCCCGGGCAGGTGGATAATGTCAGCGCGTGGCTGGCGCGTGCCAGTGTCTTTGTCCTGCCGTCCTATCGCGAAGGTTTCCCGCGCAGTACGCAGGAGGCGATGGCGATTGGACGTGCCGTCATTACGACGGATGTGCCGGGCTGTCGCCAAACCGTACAGGATGGGGTGAATGGCTTTTTAGTGCCGCCATGGTCGGTAGACGCGCTGGTGGACAAGATGGTGTACTGTGTAGAACATCCGGCAGAGGTGCGCCGGATGGGAGATGCGAGCCATGAGATCGCGCGGGTCACGTTTGATGCCCGGATTGTTAATGGCAAGCTCCTGAGCATGATCGGAATTTAGGGTCGGAATTGAAGTAATGAAGCGTGTGTGTGATGTCGTACTGGCCAGTCTGGCGCTGGTGCTCTTGAGTCCGGTGATCGTGATGCTGGCAGTGCTGATCCGGATCAAGCTGGGTTCGCCGGTCTTATTCCGTCAGGTGCGTCCGGGTTTGCATGGGCAGCCGTTTCGGATGGTGAAATTTCGCACCATGCGGGATGCTTATGATGCGCATGGGCAACCGTTGCCGGATGCCGAGCGGCTGACGCCTTTTGGTCTATGGCTGCGTGGGTCGAGTCTGGATGAGCTGCCTGAGCTGTGGAATGTACTCAAAGGCGAGATGAGTTTGGTCGGGCCCAGGCCGCTGCTGATGGAGTATCTGCCGTTGTATACGCCTGCACAGGCGCGTCGGCATGAGGTACGACCCGGCATCACGGGGCATGCCCAGATCAATGGCCGTAATGCCATCAGCTGGGAAGACAAGTTTGCACTTGATACCTGGTACGTTGAGCATCGCTCGCTGCTGCTGGATCTGAAAATCATGCTCGGTACGGTCAAGAAAGTACTGGTACGCGACGGTATCAGTGCCGAAGGTGAAGCGACCGTATCAAAATTTACTGGATCTGACCCCCGGCAAGAAGCATCCCATGACTAAACAGGCTTTGTACGCAGTATATGGGGCAAGCGGCTGTGGTCGCGGCATCATGCCTCTAGCGCGGGCGTGGGTGGATGCTCAAGGCATCTCGCGTGAGCGGCTGGTCTTTATCGATGATGGCGCTCATGTGGCACCTGTGATCAATGGTCAGCGTGTGCTGAGCTATGCCGCGTTCTTGGCTGAGGAGGCTTCGGTCCGCATGGTCGGGATTGCCATCGCCAACAGTCAGGTGCGCGAAAAAATCGCCACCCGCCTCCGTCAGGATGGCGTGCAGAGCTGGGCGATACAGGCAGAGAACTGCGTGATCATGGATGAGGTCGAGGTCGGTGAAGGGGCGCTGCTCAGTCCTTTT
>JASLEL010000313.1 GCA_030151145.1 Aquirhabdus sp.
AAGACATAAGGGACCATTCCTGATCTACTTGCTGATCGCTGATCTGAGTGTGCAACGAAGGCTGCATCCGAAGCCCTTTAGTATGGCATAAGCGTAAGGATTCGTCCTGCCTGATGTTGCTGAAGGCGTTTTTGTTGTCGGGTGTTCCGGTCTGATCGTCAGAATCCGACGCGCAGTGCATAAAATCTCATCGCACTGTCTCAGGATTTACGTAAAATGGCTAGAGCAGACATCGGGATGTCATTACACTGATTGCCATGAAAAAAAATATGTCTTTTCCACGATTTGCCCGTGCATGGCTGCAGCATGTGACCGAGCATCGTCTCCTTATTGAGGCACAGATGCCTGCGTCAGATGCGACGCTGCTGGCACGCCTTGAGTCCCGGATTCGCTTTGCCAAACATCGGCGGACTGCGGATGCGGCAGTACTGCTTGCCATGACGGATGAAGATGATCCGCGTATCCTCTTGTCCAAGCGTGCAGATACCCTCAAGCAGCATGCCGGTGAAGTCTCGCTGCCCGGTGGCAAACGTGATCCCAGCGATACCAGCAATATCGCTGTCGCGCTGCGCGAGGCGTGGGAAGAGACCGCGCTGGACCCGTTTGCGGTGCGCCTTTTGGGGGAGCTGCCGACCCAGATGTCCAAAAGCGGCATGCGCGTCAAACCCATCGTCGGCGTGATCCCCAAAGACGTGGTCTTAAATCCGCATCCAGGCGAAATCGACAAGATGTTTTTTATCCGTGTATCGCAACTCCTCAATGAGCCGCCTGTCCCCTATCGGGTGCAGATGAAGGCGGGCGTATTTGTCGTACCGAGCTTTCGGGTTGAGGACGAAGTGGTCTGGGGGCTGACGGGACGTATATTGGTGGATCTGGTGCGCTTTGGTCTGGGCAAGAAGATCGATTGGCCTATTTTTTATGTGAAATAACGCGCCGGACGGCGGTCCGCATCGGGCTTGCTTTGACGGGCAGCAAAAACAGGATGATGTCGCATGTTGTATTGTTTTGAGGATTTTTGCCCCAGCTTGACGATCCCGGACGGTGAGGCATGGCAGGGCTGGGTGGCCGACAGTGCCGAAGTGATCGGACGGGTCAGTCTGGGTCAGTCGGTGAGTGTCTGGTTTGGCGTGGTGATCCGCGCGGACAATGCGCCGATTGAGATCGGCGATCACAGCAATATTCAGGAAAATAGCGTGCTGCATACCGATGCCGGGATTCATCTCAAGATCGGTCAGTATGTGACGGTGGGTCATCAGGTGACACTGCACGGCTGCCAGATCGGTGACAATACCTTGATCGGCATCAATGCCGTGGTGCTGAACGAAGCGGTGATCGGCAAGAACTGCATCATCGGTGCCAATGCCCTGATCCCGGAGAAGATGGTGATTCCGGACAATTCGATCGTCATGGGCACACCGGGCAAGATCGTTAAGACCGCAGGTCCTGCAGTCGAGCAGATGAACCGCCTCAGTGCCCTGCATTATGCGGCGCATTGCCAGCGTTTTAAGAAAAGCTTAAAGGTCTTTCATTTGCCACAGTGACGGATTGTAGGGGAGAGCATCGTGCATCAACGTTCATTCATCATGCGTGCTTTGGCAGCCAGATCGGCAATGGGCGTCATGGCGGTGTGCATACTCTGGCAGGTGCCTTCCTACGCCGATGAGGCTGTGCAAGTAACCTCAGATGTACCCGTCATGCGTGAGGATAGTGGTACCTATCAGCGACCACATTGGATTCACCCCCAGCAGCAAGCGTGTTACCCGCGCTATCCTGCTGAAGCACAGCAGGCGGGTATGCAGGGTAAGGTGTCATTTTGGCTGCATGTGGATGAGACAGGTAAAGTACAGTCTGTCCGTCTTGCGCAGAGCTCGGGGCACCATGTGCTTGATCAGGCGACTTTAACGGCGTTTCCGAATTGTCTCTTCTCTCCCGCGCTAGACCACGGTCAGCCGGTGTCTGCATGGACGAAGCTGGACTATGTCTGGAAATTGGCAGAATAACGTATCCCTGCCAAGCGTCTGAATTGGGTCCGTTTAAACAGTGGCTGATTTGCGCTCAGATGTGTTGTTCTTCTGCCTGAAGTGCTACCGGATCATTGATATTCATAAACGCCTGCTGATCCGGCCAAGGAATGTCTAATGCCTGCCTGCTGGATAACCAGTGGTGGACGGCATGGCTGGTCGTGAGCGCTTGAGCAATGCCAGCGGCTTCATCTCGATGCAGGAGCAGGCATAGATTCTGCCGCCGTTCGCCATCGTGTGCGACTGCAATACGCGCAGCATCAGGGTGCAGGGTCAGATGTTGACCAAGCGCCTGCCAAGCGACATGGGCAAATCCCGTCGGGTAATGGACCAGATCACAGGGCGTCACCAAGACCCACTCATGACTGCAATGCGGCAATCCTGCGAGCAACCCCGCCAGAGCCCCAGCAAAAATCGTATCGCTGGGCTGATCAGCCACCACCTCGCCATAGCGGGCATAGCTCTCCAGATGACGGTTACAACTGAT
>JASLEL010000318.1 GCA_030151145.1 Aquirhabdus sp.
CAGGAATCGCACATGCCGCCTCTCAGCAGGACAGTGCGGTACGACGGATTAGTGATATTCGGCCAGCTTGGTCAGTAGTGGTCCGGCAGCATGCAGTAGCTCCCGCTCAGCAGGGCTTAAGGTCTGCATGGCATGGGCAAGCCAGCGCGCCTTGCCTTCACGGCTGTTGAGCAGGCACTCACGTCCAGCATCCGTCAACGAGACATAAACCCGGCGGCGGTCGGCCTCATCCGGTCGACGCATGATCAGACCGGACTCCTCAAGCCGTTTGAGTGTCGCGGCGATGTTGGCCGAATGCTGACCCAGTAACTCGCCTAAGCGCGAGGGCAGTGCCGCCTCGCCCAGATGATCAATGCTGTTGAGCAGTTGCATCTGGGCGGCCGGCAGGATGTCATGCTCCTCAGCGACACGCCGTAGTTTGAGGAGGAGTTGTACGATCTGGCTGCGTAGGGCCTCGGCTTGCTCAAGTAACGCGGCTGATTCGGGAGAGTCGTTCACTGCGCCAAATACCTACTTAATTATAGCTAATTTTACATAGCAAAATATACCTACTCGTCCGATTTGGCAAGCGGACCAATGTGTCTGAAATGTAACCCGATCAACTCAACAGACCGCCATAAAAAAAAGCCATGACATTCATCATGGCTTTTAATCACTGATCGCGATCAGTGCGATTAGACGATCAGGGCAATCATGCGAGAGCTTTGCGTGCTTTGACGCGCTCCTGCCAAAAATACGCAATATAGCAGAAGGCAATAAAACCCAGACAGCCAAACACCCCGTCGCGCTGCGACGGATCAAACAGCGCGCCCAATCCTGTGAACAGGCACAGGATAAAAGCCACGATCGGCACCCACGGATACAACGGCGTGCGATAGGTCAGATCCTCGACGCGCCCGCCCGTCCGCACATATTGGCGGCGAAACAGATACTGGCAAACCGCAATCGCCATCCAGACAAAGACCATGGTCAGGGACGAGATCGCCAGCAGGTATTTATACACGGTCTCGGCGGCATAGATACTGGACAACAGCGCTGCCAGCCCGCCCACCATACTCATGCTGATGGCGACATACGGCGTGCCATTCTTGGTCAGGCGACCAAAGACACGCGGCAGCATGCCCTGATCGGACAGTGTCCACATCATGCGCGAGGCGGCATAGAGACCGGAGTTGGCGGTCGAGAGTTGGGCCGCGATGATCACGAGGTTCATTAGCCCTGCCGTATAAGGAATGCCCAGATGAGTCAGGATGGTGACAAAGGGACTCTCAGACAGATTGAGCTGATCACGCGGCAGCAGCGCAGCGATGATGCCAATACTGCCGACAAAGAAGATCAGGAGTCGCAGCACCGTGGCATTGATGGCACGCGGAATGGTGCGTTTCGGATCGACGGTCTCACCGGCAGCCACCCCGACTAATTCGGTCCCTGAATAGGCAAAGTTCACCGCCAGCATGGTCCAAAACACCGGCATGAGTCCGGTCGGAAACCAGCCCTCATGGGTCCAGAGCTGAATACCCGGCGGTGACGAGATCGCGGCAGGGACATGATAGGTGATCAGACCGAATACTGCCGCCCCGCCGACCAAGAGGAAGAGGATGATCGCCAGTACCTTGATCAGCGACAGCACAAACTCCGACTCGGCAAAGGCCCGCGCCGAGTAAATATTGACCACCAGTACCAACGCGATAAAGCCCGCACTCCACATCCAGACCGACGCATGCGGAAACCAGTGCTGCATGAGGATGCCCGCCGCCGTAAACTCGGTGCCCAAGGTCGCCGTCCATGTCAGCCAGTACAGCCATGCCACCACATAGCCCGTACCCGGCCCGATAAAGCGCGTAGCATAAGCACTAAACGATCCGCTCTCGGGGAAATGCACCGCCAGCTCACCCAGACACAGCATGAGCAGATAGACGATAAAAGCACCCAGCAAATAGGCCAAGATTGAGCCGATCGCGCCGGTCTGGTGAATGACATCGCCGGAATTGAGGAATAACCCCGTACCAATGGCGCCGCCCAGTGAGATCATCACCAGATGGCGGGTATGCATACTCCGTTTGAGATGCGGCAGCGCTGATGTATCGGTCTGCATATCTGTGTCTGTCATCAATCATCCCAATCGCGTCGCAGGTCGTACACACCGGATCTGCAACGGTCATCTGTTCCATTAAAAATCGTGATCGCATCCAAGCATAAAAAATGCCAGATTGGCAGCGCATCATACCTGTGTGGCAAATAAAATGACCAACTACTTAAATAAGACGCCTTAAATAAGCCAATTTAACTGTTTGGTGCAGGTTGTGTTTCCCGCTCCAGTTGTAATAGATAATCCATCGCCGCATCGGCATTATTTCCACACATCTCCGCAGTCGGTTGTAAAGAACTACACACCGACGGCCGTGTCGGCAATCCGAAAATCAGACAGCGATTATCTGCATCCAGCTGGATACAGCGCACACCTGCAGGTTTCCCCTCGGGCATGCCGGGGATCGGGCTGCTGATGCTGGGTGCGATGCAGCAGGCACCACAGCCAGAACGACAATCCAGCCCGGCTGCGGACAATCCAGCCTCATGCACTGCGATACGGACCATCACTCAGTAAACATAGGTAGCAATGGCGGTCGCGACCAGACGCGCTTCGTCACTATGCAGATGCATGCGTACGGTACAGCCTTTACGTCCCATCCGCAGCACTTCGGCAGTCGCAACAAAGTATTTGCCGCGCCCCGGTGACAGATAGTCCACACGCATGTCCGCTGTGGCAAGGCGGGTGACCTGACGAATGCGGTCGGCCAACTCGCCTTTACCACGCAGGTAGATCTCGCCCATCGCCACCACCCCGCCGACACTGTCGAGGATGGTCGCCGCCACGCCGCCGTGGAGGATACGAAAGGCCATGTTGCCGATCAGTTCATCACGCATATCGATAAAGCCTTTGATCTGACCGTCATCGACTTTCATCTTCATACCGCACAGCTTAAAGAACGGTGATTTATTAAATGCCTTACAGAGCTGTTTAAACACCACGTCCTGTGAAATCTCGCCATCCATCTTGGCAGTCAGCTTCATGGAGCCCGTCCACGCCTGCTCATCAATCACGGGCGCTGCGGTGTGCTCCACCTGAACAGAAGACTCTGCATTTTTAATCAAATGGTTATCAACGGCATTTGATTCATGTTCAGTTGCGGACATGCGTTTTCTTCCTCAAGCAGGCTAAACGGGTTTACACTATGGGGCGATAGTTTAATGTAGAAACGGTAATCAAGCATGACTCGTACGTTTAATCGCGCA
>JASLEL010000434.1 GCA_030151145.1 Aquirhabdus sp.
AGCTGATCAGAACCTAAATATTCCTCCTCTACATAACGCTCTATCAGCAACCATTTCTCGCTTTGACCAGCAGGTTCAGCTAAGTAAAATTTCTCGGGCCGCGTTACTTGCAAGATATAACGCTCAGGTTCCTTCTGCTTAATCATCTGGACTACTCCCAATCCAATTCCCATGGTTCGATATACATGAACAGTGTAAAACAATACGTTGAGGTAATGGCTCAATCAACGCCAGAGTCCTAGCGTTGGATCAAGCATTCAATCAAATTCATATCGATCAGTGTAAATGAGGTAACCTCCCAATGACACCAAACCGACACCAATCATAGCCCATAAGCAAGTAAAGAAATCTGTGAATACAAATGGGTGTACAACTACGGGATCAAACACCAGTGGTGACTGTGGCGAAGGGACCAACATACTACCCAGTGTTGCCTCTTTTCCGGCAAATCCATAGCTATGCCATAAGCCCAGACTATTCAGCCACAGAATAGAAGTCCCTAGAATCAAGAAGCCTGATATTCCTGTTCTGGAAAAATGACTCCCCCAGAAATAAAGACCAACACATACTCCAACTACAGCCAATATCCCAATCGGGAAAAGAAAACTGATCAAAGATGGAATACTTACGCCAAGTAGATTTGATAGCCCCATCACCCCAAGGACTCCGACGCCCAAGATCAACCCTGCAAGCTGCTCATCCTTCTTACTCATGTCCTACCCCAGTCAATGTATTTGAAATATAACGTAACTTTCTGATGTTTAAGCTATCAAAAGCCAATCTATAAATCATCCACCCAAATCCAACACTCACACATTGACTACAATTCCTATGGGCAGTATCCTTTTCATGCTGGCCCACATGGTCAGCCGGTTTTGACAGACCGAATTTACACAAGCGCACAGCGGTTTTCCGTTTCGTGCGTCCTTCTCGTACCCCTCAGCGGTGGAACGGGAGGGGGACGCGTTCGCGCGTGCTGGGTGCTTGTGTGACCAGTCTGTCAACCCACTTCCGTTCTGCCACCCTTCATTTGACAGTGAACTGGTAGAACTCCTCCATCACACAGGAGTCAGTCATGACTGTTTTTACCTATTCCTCGCGCTACACCCCATCCGATCCATTTTGCGCACTGTTCAGGCCTGTTCCAAACGGCTTGCCCACGCCCCTATTCCCTTAAATCTTCTACATCGGACTGCAAGATACCGCTTTTGATCTAGCTATTTGAGCTTGATCACGGCTCATCTTTGTCTGGTTTAAGGAATTTCACCATGAATGTTTATCGCATCGTGGCACTTTCACTTTGCCTGCTGCTTTTATCCGGCTGTGAAAGTCGTGCCAAAAAGGATTTCATCAAAGGTTGTGAATCGACAGGTGGCGCAGACAGCTCCCAGTGCTCATGCACCTTTGACAACCTGCAAAAGCACTATGGCAAAGACACTCTGAACAGGATGGCGGAGGCAGGATCGGACATGTCTTTGATCAGACAAAGCACACCAGACGACTTTCCTGAGCAGGTTGCACAGGCAGCCTATATGTGCGGCGCCAAGGGCGAATAGTCGGCTTTATTGATCTGATGCACTTTTCTTTATCAAACGCTTTTAAGGACTGAACTCACCATGAAATCCCCCCTCTTTGTCGGATACCTGATCATTGCGCTCCTAGTATCTGTTTACTTCAAAGGCTGTAGCAGTACCTCTGACCGTTCTTATTCATACAACCTGGGCAGAGCTGCCATGTGGCCGATCACGATTTTCATGGGCCACTGATGGCCTTCTATTGGAATCTACAAGGAAGCACGTACATGAATACAATGTTTAAAAACGCTGCGATAAGCATTCTCTTGGGCCTGTGTGCAGGTCTAGGGCAGTCTGCTGTCGCTGCCACCGATGCGGAGCTTACGCAGCAAGGCATGTGGCATGACCCGGCTACAGGTCTGATCTGGTCACGCTGTAGTCTGGGTCAAAGCTGGATTGGCAAGACGTGTCTGGGTACTGCAACAAAGTATCACTGGCAGGACGCCAACACTGCGATCAAGCAACTCCAACTGGGCAGCTACCATGACTGGCGATTGCCTAGCATTGAAGATCTATATGGCCTGCTCCGCTGCGCCAATGGCACTCACAACACCGCCGATATGCCGACCAACGCTGGCCGGATCAGACAGGTGCCCACCTATTGCAATGCCAATCGGACACCGTCAGGCCAGTTGGCCGAAACACCATTGATCAACTTTGACGCATTCGTGTTTCCGAATACCCCTGAGCGGGAGTTGACCTATTGGTCTTCCACCGCCAATCTGGATTCTCCAAGGAGTAGTCCGATGGCATGGATCATGGACTTTGATATCGGCAATCCCACCTACGGAAACAAAGAGTACAACATGCTCTTCGTCCGTCCTGTACGTAATGGTCGTTGAGGCAGGATGCCATGATTCCACTTCACACCATCATCTCCGACATTGCCAAAGAAGCCACTCGAATCATCGCTCGGGATTCGCATGTTTATATCCATCCACATATTCCCCAGGACAAGCTTGCCGGGGCCATGAGCTATGTCGGGAATGCCGTATCCCCCGATGATGTGGTTCTTGTGCTTGATGATACGGTCTTTGGCAGTGCCAAAGATGGCTTGACACTGACGCACAGAGCGCTGTATGTACGTGAGAAGTTCAGTGCGCCGGTACAATATGACTTTGCAGAGATCTCATCCATCACGCTCAGAAATGAGTTCTTCTCGCAGGTGCTGTACATCGATGAGAATCGGGTGGCCGCTTTCTCGCAACCGAGCAAGGACACGCTGCCTGCACTGGTTCTGATTCTGAATACTCATCTCAAGCAATTTCAGAACAACACTGGATCGGGCAATCACAGTCCTCAAGGTCAGACGACTGATGGCAGTAAAGCTAGGGGAACAAAGGGCACTACCGACCCGTTAAAGGCCTTTGAAGTCTGCATGATCACGGCAGATATCCTGACCCATTTTGCCCTTTTTAATGGCAATCAATGGCGGCCTGAGAAGCTGAACATCTTTGATGACATGTCTACTGCATTTAAGCATCAGCCTTATCTGCATGACTTACTGCAACAGCGCATCCATGCCACTGAACCACCGCCACTGGATCAATCCATTCATCATTTCTTGCGTCATGATCCACCTGTCGAGATCAGGCTGGACCTGATGTGGGAGGCTTTCCAGATTCTGGCGCTGGATGAGCCCAATTTGATGGAGGTCGAGGGTCTCATCAAAACTTTTGCGATGTTACTCGATCTATCTCCAGCCATATTTAATGAGTTCCGTCAGGCGATCAGAGAGCGGCTTGGCTATGGGCCACAAAGCAGCAACAG
>JASLEL010000441.1 GCA_030151145.1 Aquirhabdus sp.
GGTATGTTAAACAAACTCTGCGATAAAAGTGATTTAAAAAGCAAATAGGTATATTTCTAAAGATGATAATCTCATGCAGGTGCTGGTAGACCCGGACAGCACTAGCCGTGACCTGATATGATGGATGGCTTTGTTTTTGACTACACCGCTGCTGAATACATTCGCTTATGCCTAAGATCGTGCTGTTTAATAAACCCTATGATGTATTGACGCAGTTTCGTGCGGATGGTGATCGTCAGACGCTGGCGGATTTTATCCATGATCCGAGCTTGCGGGTGGCGGGTCGACTGGATCGGGATTCTGAAGGACTGCTGCTTCTGACCGACGATGGTATCGTCAATGCCCGTCTGACGGAGCCTAAGCAGAAACAGTATAAGACCTACTGGGTACAGGTTGATGGTGATCCGGCTGAGACGGCATTGATGCAGTTGCAGCGCGGTGTGGTGCTGAATGATGGCCCGACCCTGCCTGCGCGTGTGCGACGAATGGCCGCACCTGTGATCTGGGATCGGCATCCACCTGTGCGTTTTCGTGCGCAGATTCCTACCACGTGGCTTGAGATACAGATCTGTGAGGGCCGCAATCGTCAGGTACGCCGGATGACGGCCGCCGTCGGTCATCCGACTTTGCGCCTGATTCGGGTGCAGATTGGACCTTATCGGCTGGATGATTTGCAGCCTGGGGAGATGCGTACGGTAGATTATGTGCCGACTCGATAGCCTAAATTTTGTGCATTAAAAAAGCCAGTTTTCACTGGCTTCTTGATGGCGGCTCGGCTTTTAAGCACTCGGCAAGCCTTCGGTTTGACGCAGTCGCCAAGAGCTATAGATCACACAAATCGTCAGGAAGGCCAGCAGGATCAGTGAGGTTTCTACGGTACCGACACCCAAGCCACCTTTTTCCACGGATTTAGTGAACAGATCCCCGAAGGTTGCCCCAAATGGTCGAGTCAGCACAAAGGCCAGCCAGAACAGAAACACTCGGGAAATCCCGGTAAACCGGTACGCCAGCGCAGCAACGACCAATACGCCGCCGATCAACTCTGCACCACCCAGATAGCCCAATCCAGAGCTGTCGGCAAAGAAGTCACCTAATGCGGTACCCAGCGTATTGGAGACCAAGATGGCGATCCAGTAGATGAATTCGGTCTTGGGAGAGCGGATCTTGTCTACATCCAGCGGTAGACCACTCAATTTCCAGCCTGCAAAAATCACCAGGAGAATACTCAGCAGCAAGCCTGAACCTGCCACGTAGCCTAACTGCGCTGTGCGATCCAGAAAATCAGAGATCGTGGTCCCGACCATGGTCGTCGATAGAATGACACTCCAATAGAGCACCGGATGGTATTTTTTGCTGAGCAACTGTGGAATCACGGTCAATAAAAAGAACGCAAACAAAATGACAGAACTGACGGCATAACCCAGATTCAAGGTCATGGACAGCAAATCCCCCGCAGACTCACCCAATGTGGTCGTCGAAATTTTCATAATCCAGAACAGCAATGTGATCTCGGGCAGCTTGCGGGGCAGATCAGCCAGCAGGTCTCGTGATCCGGTGGTGGGTGTTTGTATCGTGGGATGAATGCTCATCTTGCTTTACCTCTCTACAGTGTCTTCTGATATTGCTCTGGCCATGATGTGCTTGTGCACCCCAAGGCTTTTAGTCATGCCGCCACCTTGCCAAAAAAAACTTATATCAGCCATAGGTGAACACAAAACATACAGGAAATCACCATGACACTATGATGAAAAGTTTGGATACACAACACTCATCTCTTGAGCAAGACAAATCGGATAGGCGTGCTAAGATGCCTAAAACCAAGCAAGGAGGGCCAAGTGATGAATCCTCAACGTCTCGGACAAAACGCTTTTATCCATGCACAGGATAATGCGCTGATCAATTCTTTACTATCCAAATCCAGCCGCGAACAGAACTCCAGAGAAATGGCTAAAATCGTGGACAAGACACGCTGCTGTCGACGTCACCATGATCTTGTGATTGCCGTACTGGCACTGGATGAACAGAACATGCTGAAGCGTCTGGTGAATGAAAATCGTCATGCCGGGGTCTCCCGGATGCATACCAGCAGGGACCTGCATTAAGTGCTCACGGCTCCGCCATGATGGCGGTGACGTGATGCAGTAAGGCATATGCTCATTGGAAGTGATGTGCTCTTCTATTTACAAAACTCCATCCCTGAACTGACCAAACTCCTATCACGTTTTGATCTCACAGATTGACTGTCTGGTCTATCTTCACGCACAATTCCGGCATGACTAAAGCCGTTCTGATGCTACTCATGATCTTTGCGCTGCCATTCCAGAGTGCCTGGAGTATGGCGGCACAGTTCTGTCAGCATGAAACAGGTACGGTCTGGCATTGGGGACATCATATTCATCCTCAGCATGCTGGTGATCAGGCCGATCAGATTTCTGCATCCGATCACAAGCCAGACCAGAAAAAACAGCTTAATCACAACGACCATATTGCTCATCTCGATCATGGCATAGAACTGGTCGCTGAACCGGCGCCGATTATCTGGCAGCCCAAGTTCGCATGGGCATCCCCGCAGCCACCGCCACCACAGTATCAATCCATCCTGCTCGACCTCCCTAAACCACCACGCTGGCAGCCCTACGCTGCTGGCGGGGCGGCACCTGTTTAACTCAATTTAATTTATTTCAGTTCTGAATTTGCCCGCCAAATCCTGACTTTCCTTTGATGGAGTAGATTTGATGCGTGGCATTTATCATGCGCTGCCGTTGTTGGCAGTCACCTTCCCTGCTGTGCTGTATGCACAGATT
>JASLEL010000042.1 GCA_030151145.1 Aquirhabdus sp.
GGCGTCTTTGACTTCGCTGACTTTCAGACCGGCGTTTTCAGCTTTTTTCCACGAGGTGGAGCCTGCACGCAGACCAACGACCACGTCTACACCCGAGTCTTTCAGGTTCAGCGCGTGGGCGTGACCTTGCGAGCCGTAACCAATGATGGCGACTTTTTTAGCCTGAATCAGGGACAGATCACAATCTTTATCGTAGAAAATATTCATGCAGCACTCCAAGGAATCTTGATGTTTTAAAACAACAGGGATGTATTAGTCTGGCGACTATCGGTCTAGTGCCATCCGTAGCGTTCACCAGCAGGCTTTTCATTCAGAGCCGTAGCGGTAGATCGATCTCAGATGGCGCGCAATTTACCAGTTTTGACGATAAATTGCAGGGCTATTTTGCGGTGCATGTCTCCTATCCATCGATTTGAGACATGCATTGATCATTTTTTAGATGCTGAGCACCTTTTCACCACGGGCGACACCCAGCACACCTGAACGTACCACTTCCAGAATGGTATTTTCAGACAGCGCTTCGATAAAGCCGTCCAGTTTGTCGGTTGCACCGGCGATCTGGATGGTATAGGTGGTGGCAGTCACATCGACGACCTGAGCACGGAAGATATCCGCAGTGCGCTTGATCTCAGCGCGTGCTGCACCAACTGCTTTGAGCTTGATCAGCATCAGTTCGCGCTCGATGTGTGAGCCTTCCGACAGATCGACCACTTTGACCACTTCGATCAGCTTGTTGAGCTGCTTGGTGATCTGTTCGATCTTGTGTTCGTCACCGTAGGTGGTCAGCGTCAGACGCGACAGGGTCACGTCTTCGGTCGGTGCCACGTTCAGGGTTTCGATGTTGTAGTTACGCTGACTAAAGAGGCCGACCAGACGCGACAGTGCGCCGGCTTCGTTTTCAACCAGTACGGAAATAATATGGCGCATTATGTACGCTCCCCTTTTTTCAGCCACATATCGCGCATGGATTGCTGCGCAATTTGCATTGGGTAGACGTGTTCTTTCGGATCGACATACACATCCAGATAGACCAGACGATCTTTCATCGCCATGGCTTCGGCCAGCTTGCTTTCAAGCTGCGAAGGATCCGTGATCTTCATGCCGACATGACCATAGGCTTCGACCAGCTTGACGAAGTCCGGCAGCGACTCCATATAGGAGCTGGAATGGCGGCCTTCGTACTGCATGTCCTGCCACTGCTTGACCATACCGAGTGAGCGGTTATTCAGGCAGAGAATCTTGACCGGCAGATTGTATTGCAGACAGGTCGAGAGCTCTTGGATGTTCATCTGGATCGAACCTTCACCCGTAATACAGACGACATCACGCTCCGGGAATGCCAGCTTGCAGCCCATGGCGTATGGCAGGCCAACACCCATGGTACCGAGACCACCAGAGTTGATCCACTGACGTGGCTCGTCGTACTTGTAGTACAGCGCAGCGAACATCTGGTGCTGACCAACATCGGAGGTAATGATGGCTTTGCCGTCAGTTGCCTTGTAGAGAGCTTCGACCACTTGCTGTGGCTTCATCTCGCCCGGTGCGGCTGGCTCATAGCGCAGCCCATGACGTTTACGCCACTCGTTGATCTGAGCCCACCAGTTGCCGATCTCGGTCGGATTTGGCTTGTTGACACCGAGCTGCTTGAGCTGAGTCAGCATTTCGGCCAGTACCGGTTCAACCGCACCGACGATCGGAATGTGCGCCATGATGGTCTTGGAGATCGTGGCAGGATCGATATCGATATGGATGATCTTGGCATCCGGACAGAACTTGGCTGGATTGTTGGTCACGCGATCATCAAAACGCGCACCGATACACAGGATCAGGTCAGCATGGTGCATGACCATGTTGGCTTCATAGGTCCCGTGCATGCCGAGCATACCGACGAACTGTGGATCCGTACCCGGGAATGCACCCAGACCCATCAGGGTATTGGTGACCGGATAATTCAGCAGATGCGCAAGCTCAGTCAGGTGATGCGAAGCATTACCTTGTACGACACCGCCACCGCTATAGATGACCGGACGTTTAGCAACCAATAGCTCATCGATCGCCTTGCGAATTTGACCGGCATGACCGCGACCCGGTGGCAGGTAAGAGCGCATCTTGACCTTGTCCGGATACTCGTATGGGAACTTCTCGGCTGGATTGGTGACGTTCTTAGGGATGTCGATGACGACTGGGCCCGGACGACCGCTGGCAGCAATATAGAATGCTTTCTTGACCACACCCGGAATTTCACTGGCGTGACGAATCTGGAAACTGTGCTTCACGATGGGACGCGAGACGCCGATCATGTCGGTTTCCTGAAAGGCGTCTTCGCCGATCAGATGTGATGGCACCTGACCCGAGATGACCACCATCGGAATCGAATCCATATAGGCCGTAGCAATCGGAGTCACCGTGTTGGTTGCGCCGGGACCTGAGGTCACCAGCACGACACCGGTTTTGCCAGTCGAGCGGGAATAGGCATCCGCCATATGACCGGCAGCCTGTTCGTGACGGACCAGAATATGCTGGACTTTGTCCTGACGGAACATGGCATCATAGATGTGCAGTACGGCACCACCCGGATAGCCGAAGACATATTCGACGCCTTCATCCGCCAGTGCACGAATCAGCATGTCGCCGCCGGAGAGCAGCTCCGTTTTTTTGTCGCTACTGCGGGACGCAGCTTGCTTATCAGAAGTATCCAATTTCAATCACCCTTCACTATCTCGATGCGGGTCAGACTGGCAACCGTGCCATACTTGACTCTGATCGATAAAAAATAACCGTGGTCCAGAATGCACAAGGCAATCCAGACGATATGCTCTAAAGCAGGATTTTGACGGCAGAGCGGGATATCTTGGACCGGCAAGTGTGACCAGAACAAGATGTGTAGCGCATTCGGATGAGAATGCTCTGTTAAAGCACTAACAATAGCTCGCGTTAGAGTTACTGTTCGCCAAAGCAAGTACAAAGTATCAACGCCAAAGGGTTGTTAGCGCATCAGCTTTTGTGAAGGAGATATTTTCAGCAATTTGGTCCGTGACGTCAAGCGCTATCCTACTTGTTTTAAAGATATCCATCTCTGGATGGGCAGAATAGCAATGAATGTGGTTTAATTAAGCATACCGCCCTCACACAAAGGAGTGTACGCCGTGTTTCATGATGAATTACATCACAAAAAACAGCCGCAGGCGCTTGTGCAGTCTGTAGGACAAGTTCTGATGGTGCTTGCGCTGGGTGCTGCAAGCACGCAAGCCATGGCAGAACAATATTGTAAAACCGTCGACAAATCCGGTGCGGCGACTTATACCCTCGCGACGGCCAAAGGATGCAACAAGAAGGCCAAATCCGTGGCCGTCAGTCATGCCCAGCCCGTAGTCGCCTCAAAACCGGTTGCGAATGCAGATGCCCCTACCGCAGATACTAAATCAACAGCCGCAGGTAATAGTGCTGCATCTGCTCCTGCTGCGACCACCGCTGCACCTGCAGGCCAGAATAATATGCTGACGGTTCCCCCAGTGACCCCTGCGCCGCCAGCTGCGCGCTAAGGTCTAGTTTTTTTTCAGTGAAAAATACTGAATTCATCAACACAGGCTTGTTTTTAAGGATAAGCCTGTGCCACATTAAACCCATGGTTTGTAGTTTCACGCTGAAATGTAGAAATTTATCCGCCATATCAGTATTGCATCAGGATGCGCGTGTCATGAATAGATTAAATAAATGGATTTTTGCACTGGTACCGGTATTCACCGTGGGTTTAAGCCATGTCAGTCATGCTTCCCAATTCTATAAGTGGGTCGATGAGCAGGGCGCGACACATTACACTCAAACGCCTCCTCCGCAAAAACCAGTTAAAAAAGTCAACGTCAGCACGCATGTGCCTGCAGACAGCGCAACTGAGATCAAGAGCCTGCAAGCTCAGGATGCTGCTGATAAAAAAGCGACCGCTTTAAGTGAAAAGGATCAGGCCAAGTCTAAAGCTGATGCCGCTGCGGATGCTGACCGTCGTAGCAAGAATCAGGCGGCATGCCAGCAATTACAGGCCAATCTGGATCTGTTGCAAAGTGGACGACGCATGCGTTCCATGGATGGCAATGGCGATCTGACCTATATGACCGAAGACGACAAGGCGACGATGATTCAACAGGAAACGGCGCAAATGAAGCAAAACTGCCCGCAGAATTAAGCTTAACGTCGTATCGATGGATGTGTGGACGGACAACTGGGTTGTCCGTTTTTTTTCGCCTCTGAAATGAGCAAATATACTGTCAATGGGTTGTGCTTAGCCCTCCATCTCGTCCGCTCAATTTTCTGAGTATGACTGTAGTTTGTATTTTTTATGGATAAAATGTGCACTATATTTATTTTTATTCATCTAAATAAATTTATTAAAATCAATATTTAATACTTTGTTTGTAAATTTAATCCACTTTTAATCCTATTTTTATGCACATAAAATTCATAAATATGTAACGAAATCGGCTTAGTCTGCGCTGAGTTTTATGAACCCTGGATAGGTCATTTCATGTCAGCACACTTCCGTTTGTCTTTACTTGCCATTGCTATTACTACCCTGATTTCAGGCTGTGGTAGCCACGATGATAGCCCCGTTGCGACGCCCTCACCCGCGCCATCGCCTTCCCCTGCGCCTGTACCAACGCCATCAGCCAAGGCCAAAAATGTCATTTTTCTGCTTGGTGATGGTTATGGCATGACCACTATGACCGCAACCCGGATCTATAAAGTCGGTGAAGACGGCGATCTGACATTGGATACCCTGCCCGAAACGGCATTTGTTAAAACCTTCTCCAATGACGCTCAGGTGACAGACAGTGCGCCTTCCATGGCGGCCTATATGACCGGCGTCAAGATGAATAACGAAGTCATCTCCATGAGCACTGACACCGTGGCGCGCGATGCATCTACAGGTAAGGATTATGTGGATGCCAATGGTGACACCCTGTGCCCAACCACAGACGGTAAGCCGGTACAGACACTGCTGGAGCTGTTTAAGTCCAAGGGATTACCGGTCGGTGTCGTGACCACGACCCGGATTACCCATGCGACCCCTGCAGATACCTATGCCCATATCTGCCATCGTGATGGTGAAAATGCCATTGCCGCGCAGCTGGTACCCAATGGTGCCGGTTACAACAAAAATCTGGGTGATGGTGTGGATGTCTTTTTTGGCGGCGGTAAGCAGTTCTTTACCCCGAAAGAAAATGGCGGCAAACGCACAGACAAACGTGATCTGGTCACCGAGCTCAAAGCGGCAAACTATACCGTGGCAGGCAACAGTGCAGACTTCAATGCGATCGATGCCAGCAAGCTGGATAGCAAAGCCAAGGTCGCCGGGCTGTTTACCAGCAGCCATATGACTTACAACCTCGATCGTGATCCGGCAAAAGAGCCGAGCCTGCCTGAGATGACCGGCAAAGCCATCGATGTACTGGCCAAGAAAGCGCAAAATCAAGGCTTCTTCCTTATGGTCGAGGGCGGTCGCATTGACCACGCTCTGCATGAAACCAATGCCCGCCGTGCACTTGAGGAAGCATCTCAATTCGATGACAGCCTGAAAGTCGCTATCGACAAGATGAAAGCCGTAGATCCTGATCTGAAAAACACCCTGATCGTTGTCACTGCCGACCATGACCACAGCATGGTGCTCAATGGTTATGCCAAACGTACTGGCAAAACTTCGGATACGAATCCAGGTGTGCTGGGCCTTGCCAAGAGCTACGTCACCGGTGCGCTGCTGACGGATATCAATCAGATGCCTTACACCATCATTGGCTTTGGTAATGGTGAAAACCGTCCGACTACCCGTACTGCACTCACGGATGCCCAGGTCTTTGACAAAAACTACCATCAGGAAGCCGTGGTTCCTACGGCCGTTGGCAATGAAACCCACGGTGGTGCCGATGTTTTCCTCGGTGCGATGGGTAATGGTGCAGATCAGTTCTCAGGCACGATGGAAAATATCGACGTCTACGGTCTGATCCGTAAAGCCACTGGCCTGTAAGCAAAACTTTGACTGAATTAAAGACGAGATCACACATGAACAGTGTAT
>JASLEL010000074.1 GCA_030151145.1 Aquirhabdus sp.
GTCAGTGCGACAGCCAGAGCTACAGCAGATACACCTGCGCATGAGATTGCCGTTGCCAAGATCAGCAAGAACCGCTGGAAGTTGGATGTGGCGGCGGGTGTACAGGTGATCGTCCGCTATCAGGTCTATGCGTTTGACCTCTCTGTGCGCGGTGCCTATCTGGACCGGACGCGAGCCTATGTCAATCCGGCAGCAGTGTGTCTGGCTGTCGCAGGACAGGAGCAGGCTCCACTTGATTTGACGATCTATAGTGGCAGCACCTTTGCAAAGGCTGGACTGGCATGTTCACTGCCGACCCGTCAACCCGCCGAGGTCATGGATCAGCATGCGGGTGTGTGCCATCATCTTGGCGCGTCCAGTTACGACCATCTGATTGATCATCCGCTGGAGTTGGCTGATCAGGCGACGATTCAGTTTGATGTACAAGGTATCCCGCATCAGATTGCCATCTCAGGACATCATCGGACTGATCTGTCGCGTCTGGCGAGCGATCTGCAAAAAATCTGCAGTTATGAAATTTCGCTGTTTGGCAGTGCACCGTTTAAAAATTACTTATTCATGGTGATGGCAACGGGTAATCACTATGGTGGTCTTGAGCATCAGGACTGCACCAGTCTGATCACCCCGCGTGATGATCTGCCTCGCGCCAATGAGCCGGAGCAGCCCGGAGCGGCTTATCGACGTTTCCTCGGTTTGTGCAGCCATGAGTATTTCCATGCCTGGTTGGTTAAATTCATCCGTCCGCATGAGTTTGCCCGGCTTGATCTGCAGCGAGAGGTCTGGACGCGCATGCTGTGGGTGTTTGAGGGCTTTACCTCGTATTATGACGATCTGATCCTGTATCGTAGTGGTGTCATCGAGCGGCATTCGTATCTGGATCTTCTGGCCGAGCAGATCACGCGCTATCTGCAGAACCCGGGACGTGCAGAGCAAAGCCTCTCTGACTCAAGCTTTGATGCCTGGATCAAGTATTATCGCCCTGATGAAAACTCGGCCAATGCCACCACCAGTTACTACAACAAAGGGGCACTGCTGGCGTTGTGTCTGGATCTGACCTTGCGTAAGCGCGGCAGTTCTTTGGATGCGCTGATGGTGATGCTGTTTGATCTGGCGAATCAAGGCGGATATCTGGATGCCGATACCATCCCCGCGTATTGCGAAAAACTAATCGGTGATCGTCTGGATGCTTTCTGGCAGGACTATGTCGAAGGCACGACTGAACTGCCTTTGGCAACCTTGCTGGCTGAGGTGGGGGTCGAGACTGTGCTGGATAAGCGGGTCTTGCCGCTGGGGCTGAAGACGACGGAGACACCGCAGGGGATCGTGATCCAGCAGGTCTTGCGTGACTCTGCAGGTGCGGATGCCGGTCTGTCTGCGCAGGATGTCTTGATTGCGATTGATGGTATCCGTGCATCGGCTGCACAGCTGGAGCTGTGGTCTGATGCGGCGGGATTTCATGCTGAAGCAGCACAGCGTGAGCAGCGTCCGCTGACCTGTCATGTTTTTCGCCGTGATGAGCTGATGGCTTTTGATGTGATTCCGGCGCCATCGCTGCAGACCTCTGCCAAACTACAGGTGACGGCTCCAGATCTGCTTGCGGGCTGGTTAGGAGAGCCCGAGGTCTCTGCGCAGTGATTGGCAATCAGGCATGAATTCGGCCTGCATAACTTTACCTGTCGCAGAAAATGTGTAGGATCGCGATACGTTTTTACACAGCAGTTATCTATATAGACTCGTTATACTGTGAGTCTGATCAACTTATCACTTGATTAAGGTCGTGTTCGTGGGTTCCAGCAATCGCTATTCGTCCAGAAATACACCCAAGCATCAGCGGGATGACGCCCTCTATGCCGGACGGGGGCGTATTCCTGCCAGCGAGATTGCAACGCTGCCTGCAATGCTGATGCAGCATGCGCAAGCGTATCCCGAACAGACTGCTCTGATATTCGAAAATGAATCACTGACCTATCTGGAGCTGGCCAATAGCGCGCACACGCTGGCAGCCTGGATGATCCATGAAGCAGACATCAAGCCCGGTGATCGTATCGCGGTTTATTTACCGAATACGCTGTCGTATGTGGTCGCCGTATATGCGACGTGGATTGCGCGTGCTGTGGTGGTCAATCTGGGCGTGATCACCGGTCAGGACGAAGTCCTGAATCAAATGCAGGACTCCAGTGCCAAGCTCTTGATCACAACGGCAAGCCTGCTGGCTGACATACAGGCTTTACTGCTCCAGACCGGTATCCGTCATATCGTGACGACCCAGCGCAGCGATTATGCCAATCTCGCCTCACTCGTGCGTGGTTTACTCGCCCCGGATCGCTGGTTGCAGCTATTGACCAGCAAGAAACCGCTACTCGTGCATACGCGACTGCGGGAAATACTCAGCAAACGCAGTCCCAAAGTCGAGTGGCCAGAGATTAAGGCCAGCGACCCAGCGTTGCTGCAATATACCAGCGGCACCATGGGGGATGCCAAAGGTGTGGTGCTGACCCATGACAATCTGCTCAGTAGTGCAAGACAGGGTGCCTATGTACTGGGCCGCAGCCTGCCACCGCATGCCACTATCCTGTGTCCGGTCACATTCCAGCATATCCTTGGTATGAGTACGCTGATCCTGTCTGCCCATATGGCGGGTACGATCATCATCACCAGCATTAACCGGATGATGGAAGATGCAGGCTTACTCAAAGATCGCGCCTGTGACGTCATGGTCGGTATTCCCTTACTGTATGATCAGTTGCTTAAGAAGTCGCCGCCGGCAAAGTTCCCGCCATCACTGACGCTGTTTGTGAGTGGTGGCAGCAATATCAGTCTGAAACTGCAGCAGCAGTGGAAAGAGCGCACCGGGCACTATATCGTCGAAGGATATGGTCTAAGCGAGACGTCACCCCTCATTGCCATCACACCACCGAATCGGGTCCGTCTCGGGACATCTGGGGTGATCACGCCAGAAACCGAAGTACGCGTCATCTCCAATCAGGGGGTGCCGGTAGGCTTTAATCAGGCTGGTGAGCTTTGGGTCCGCGGGCCACAAGTGATGCGCGGCTATTGGCAGCGCCCACAGGCCAGTAGTGAAGTCTTGAGTCATGACGGCTGGTTTCGTACAGGTGACATCGTCTCACTGGATGAGGATGGCTATCTGCGCGTCTTGGAGCGTAAGAAAGATGTCTTCTGGGTGCAGAATGAGCTGGTTTTTCCTAAAGAAATCGAAACCGTTGCCGCGGCTCATGAGGATGTGATCGACTGTGTCGCTATTCAGGACGAGCTTGATGTAGAGACTCCAGCGACGAATACCCATGGCATCATTAAACTGTTTGTCGTGGCGCGGGATGGTCTGACGCCAGAGCGATTGGCCGCATATTTGCAGAGTCATCTGAAATCCAGCGAGATCCCAGATCACATTATTTTCGTCGATAAGGTCCCGCGTGGCGCCATGGGCAAAGTCATCAGGCGTCTCTTAAAAGACATTCCGGCACGTGTCGTCGCCAAAGTGGGGCATATTTTAAAAGCTGAACCACCCTGCCAGCCATCTGTCACCTCGTTAGCTAAGCCTTCTTCTGATGCCTCACTATCCGAGTCATCATCGCCTGCCTCTAAAAAGACCGACACCGATCACGATTCAGCAGTAAAATAGCAGTATAAGATGTCAAGGGAAATCGACATGACAGCAAGGAAAACCTTCTCCTTTAGAATCGACGTGCGTTGGTGTCTGGACGAACTCATGCGGGACGGCCGCATCAGTCAGCGCGATGTCAACCTGGTTGCCACCACCACGCGTCGCAAAGAACAGTTACAGTGGCATCCCCTGATGGT
>JASLEL010000149.1 GCA_030151145.1 Aquirhabdus sp.
CACATACTCGGCGTGTATATATCCTATCCCCTTGAAAAGGCGATCAAGTCATATGCAATTCAGGCACTGCCACATACAGTCACACGCGGTTGTGCAGTATAATCGATCCACCATGGTGATGCATATTTGTCATGTAAAGGACATATTCCCCTGATGCCACGCATTCTACTTCTCCTGACCGCCCCGATGACCTCGCCGCTGGCATGGCATGCCGTCTGGCTTGCGCAGCAGTTGCAGGCTGGCGGACATACTGTACAGGTATTTTTTTATCAGGATGCCGCCATGATTGCCAATCGCCTCAACTGGCGTCCGGATGACGAGGCCAACCTGACCCGACTGTGGCAATCCCTACAGATCCCGCTCCCCGTCTGTGTCAGTGCGGCACTGCTGCGCGGCGTGACCGATGACGCCAATGCGCAGCGCCATACGCTACATACGGACAATCTTGCACCGGACTTTCATCTGGTCGGACTGGGGGAGCTGGCCGATCTCATGCTCGGCGCTGATCGGGTGATCCAGCTATGAAGTCACTACTCGTCATACTCAGACAAGGCCCTCTGGCAGGTCAGCAGATTCTGGAGTCCTTATCCGCCATCATGGTCCTCGCCACCTACGGGCTTCAGGTTCAGGTTGTCTTCAGCGATGACGCGCTGGGACTGATACCACCAACCACCGACCACGTAGCGCCTATGCCGCCCATGGCAGGTGATCAGCGTTCTTTTAAATCTGCACAGGCATTGATCGAGAGCTTTGAATTCTATGACTTACTGCCGATCTGGATCGACCGGCAGGCGCTGGCGCAGCAACCGGCACTGGCAAATCATATCGCATCGCAGCCGGACCAATATCAGGCTGTCGACTTGTCAGCAGTCTGTCTGAACGACTTTGATGGAATCCTGCAATGGTAAACACTTTTCCTGCGACGCTGCATCTGCTGACCGCCAGCCCACGCCACTGGCCGGTCCTGCTGCCTCAGATCAAGGCGCTCTGGCAGGACGGAGATCAATTGCTGCTGGTTGGCGAAGCCGCTCAAAGCCACACGCATCCGGATCTAGCGGCATTTGGCCGTACAGCCCTGCTTCAAGCCGACCTTGACGCACTGCTACAGCCTATCGTGAACTCAACAACCGACATCATCACACACGATACATGGGCCACCTGGACCTTACACTACCCCAAGAGCCTGACTTGGCGTGCCTAAGCGGCTGATCAGCCGCTTTGCGCATCCTGCTGCACACGTTACAATAGTGCTCATTTTTTGTTTTTGAATTGCCTGCTCACGGGCATGACCACATGACCACATCGCCAATCACATTCGAGCACAATGCTCCGCCACCGCTTGATCAGGACGGCCATCTCGTACACCATACCGACTGGACGCCCACAGTCGCCCAGTGGCTCGCGGATCAATCGGGGCTTCAGTTGACCGATGAACACGTACAGATCCTCATGGCAATGCGTGAGTTCTATCAGCGCTTTGACCATGCCCCGGCAACGCGCCCACTGATCAAATTCCTCATGCAGCGCATAGGCAGCGAGATGACGAATGCGCATCTGATGGCACTGTTTAATACCGGTCTGGTCGCTCGCACACTGGCAAAACTGGCCGGACTGCCTAAACCTGCCAACTGTCTTTAACGAACACACGCATCATCACATCCACGACAAACACGTATCAACAGGTCTATCGCATACGCCTTAAGGTGCAGCCGCATCTGGCGCCTCTAGCTCCACCATCGGCCAGCGTGGCGTAGTCGTCACCGCAAGACCATCCTGCTGACCGGCTTTCAGCCGCTGCCAGCCCGCATAAGCAATCATGGCACCGTTATCCGTACACAGTGCAGGCTCGGCGTAGTAGACCTGTGCCTGTATGCGCGCAAGCTCGGTCTCAAGGCGCGCGCGTAGCGCCTGATTGGCACTCACACCACCCGCGATCACCAGACGTTTGAGTCCGGTTTGCTTGAGCGCCCGGATGCTCTTACGGACAAGCGTATCCACCATCGCCTCTTGAAAACTCGCGGCCAGATCGGCGTCGCGGCCTTGCCCCTTGATTTTCTGATACTGGTTCAGCACGGCGGTCTTCATACCGCTGAATGAAAAATCCAGCCCCTGATGCAACATCGGACGTGGCAGCGTAAAGGCATGCGGATCACCATTTAAGGCCAGCTTCGCGACATTCGGACCACCCGGATACGGCAGGCCCATCATCTTGGCAACCTTGTCAAACGCCTCGCCCGCCGCATCATCGATCGACTCGCCCAGCAGTTCATACTGACCGATCCCATAGGCCGCCATGAGCTGACTATGACCACCAGACACGAGCAGTGCGACAAAGGGAAACTCTGGTGGATTGGCGGACAATAAAGGTGCCAGCAAATGTCCTTCCATATGATGCACGCCAATCGCCGGGATATTGAGCGCAAAAGCCAGTGTGCGACCAAACAGCGCACCCGTCATCAGTGCACCCATCAGGCCTGGGCCTCGGGTAAAAGCTACCGCATCTATGTCAGTCTTTTGCTTGCCGGTCTGCTCAAGCAAGGTATCAAGGAGCGGGATCATCTTGCGCACATGGTCACGCGAGGCCAACTCCGGCACCACGCCACCATACTCTGCGTGTAGCGCGATCTGACTATGCAGTACCTGACCTAACAGCCCTGCCTCGCTGTCAAACAGCGCCAGCCCCGTCTCATCGCAGGACGTCTCCAAACCCAATACCAGCATCAGCAAAACCCTTATTTCACAATTTCATGCATGACTATCGGTGTATTATACGGGCATGTCCGCTTTTTTCTCATATCGTGCGATCTTTTTTGCTGTGCCTGACAGGATTCGGTCGCGTAAGGCTTGTTCGGCGTCGAACTTTGCGCTAGAATAGCGACCTTCGTCTACCTTATTTGGGTATTTTTTGATCGCAGGCTGAATAAACGCTGTGCCGTCAAACAAATACCAAGACAATCTGATTTTTAACCGTTTCACTAAAGTTGTTTCTCTTTTCGGATGAGAGAAACCCAAGTTTGAGGAAGTTACATGCCACAAGTTAAGCTTAAAGAAGGCGAACCAGTTGATGTCGCGATCCGCCGTTTCAAACGTTCTTGCGAAAAAGCAGGCGTTCTGGCTGATGTACGCAAACGCGAATTCTACGAAAAGCCAACTCAAGAGCGTAAACGCAAGAAAGCCGCAGCGGTAAAACGCCACGCGAAAAAAGTTTCTCGCGAATCGATCAACACTACCCGTCTGTACTAATACAGACGGTGCGCAGTTGCTTGCGACTGCTGCCGGTGTGTGATTTTGCGTTTAAAGCCGAGTATGTTCACTCGGCTTTATTCGTTTTTGGCTGATCGATTGATAAGCCCCCGCATCGCTTGATGCCTTTAACTGACTACTCAGGATGTATGTCATGGAACTGAAAACCCGTCTTACCGAATCCGTCAAATCCGCCATGCGTGAACGTCAATCCGACCGTCTGGCCGTGCTGCGCGGCCTGCAGGCTGCCATCAAGCAGGTCGAAATCGACAGTCGGGCCGAGTTGGGTGAGGATAGCCTGTTAAGTGATGATCAGGTCTTGGCCTTGCTGGAAAAGCAAATCAAACAGCGTAAGGAATCCATCAACGCGTACAAGAATGCAGGTCGTGACGATCTTGCAGCCAAAGAGCAATTTGAGCTTGAGATCATCGCCGAATTCCTGCCTGCCGCGCTGACCGAGGCCGAGCTGAATGATTTGATTACCAAAGAGATCGCCGCGCAGAATGCCACCAGCATTCGTGATATGGGCAAGGTGATGAATGCCCTGCGCCCACAGATTGCGGGTCGTGCCGATGCCGCCGCCGTCTCGGCTCAGATCAAGGCCAAACTCTCCGCTTGAACCGGATGTTTCAGGTCAAAAGCGCGTGACCAGTCAACTGGTCACGCGCTTTTTTTATTGCTGATCGCGGATGATAGAACCACTACAAGCCTTTGACCTTCTCCTTGGCCTTGTACTCCATATACTTGGTCCGCTCATTGATCTCTGCCAGTGCGAGTGAATTCTTATCCGCCAGCGCCCCAGCCCGATCCAGAGAGCGTAACGCCGATTTGCCATCGCCAAGCCAGAACTGCTGCTCCGCCCGATAGCGGAGCACACTGACGGTATTGGCCGAGGATACCGGCAGCTTGCCTGCCGCATCCGCCATCAGTTGCCAGATCTGGGTATCCGAAGGTCGCTTGACACTCCAGGGCCGCAGCAGGCTTAAGGCGGCCTGCCCTTGCCCTGCTGCCACATAAGCACGCGCCAATGTCATCGCGACCGGCCGACAATCCGGCATCAAACCCTGCATCGGCTCCAGCAGATGAATCGCTGCCGCAGGTTTTGCATCCGCAAGCTCGATCTCTGCTGCCGTGACCGCGACAAAAGACGAATCCGGATAACGCACCAGGAGCGGTGCAACCAGCTTGCGGGCATCGGAAATGCGATTGGCCTTCTGATCTAGATAAGCCAGCGCAAGCTGTGCACCCTCATCATGCCCGGCCTGCGGCGTCAATGCACCGATGCTGGTACTCTGTGTCATCGCTGCCAGACGCATCTGCATCAGGTGAAAGGGATTCATATTGACCGGCACGTTGACCGCGTCCTTATCGAGCATTGCGGAGGGTGATTTCACACCCTCCAGCCGGTATTGCGTGGCGCGCAGACGCGACTCGGTGATGCGCTCGCTGGTCAGCGGATGTGTCAGCACAAAGGAGGGAATAAAGCCGACCATGCGCGTCTTACGCTGCATGATCTCAAAAAAATCCGGCATGGCTTCAGGATCATAGCCCGCACTCTGCATGAGCTGCATGCCGACCCGATCTGCCTCACGCTCATTATCACGGCTATAGGCGAGCTGCTGACTCAGCATGGAGGCCTCCGTGCCAGCGAACACGGCTGTTGACGCATCGCCATCTTTTTTTGCCAGTGCAATCGCCGCCACCATGCCGCCCAGCAACCACCACTTCTGGTATTTGAGCGCCTCGACCTGACGGTCATAATGGCGCTGACTGACGTGGGCGATTTCATGCGACAGGACACCCGCCACCTGATCGGCATTTTGCGCACTCAAGATCAGTCCGGTATTGACCGCCACCAGCCCGCCCGGTACCGCAAATGCATTGATCTCCTCATCCTGAATCAGCACCAGCGCAGTGGGCGCACCGAGTAGCGTCTGTGCATAGATGCGGCGATAGATCTTCTCCATCTCATCCTGAATCAGTGGATCATCAACTCTGGGGGCGGCTTTATTGATCTCGCGCAGGATCGCCTCGCCGGTCGCCCTGTCACTCTCCTGATCGATCAGTCCCGGCTGCGACCCCAGTGTCGGCAAGACATAGCTTTCTTTGGTGGTATGCGTCTGGTTATCCCACCACTCCGACTCAATTTTGGCCGAACTGACCGGAATCAACAAAGCACCCAGCAACACCCCGAGCATGCCGGTTTGCATCCGTGACGCACCGCTCATCCGTATACGCAAGAGCGGCGTGAGTGCAGGACGGTCGCGGAGACTAGTATTTTTAAGACGGAAATCAAGGTTAGACATGGTAGAATAACGCACCTTTGCAACTGCAACGGGATCAGCCCGCACCCAGTGGATGGCGTCATTATGGTGAAGTCCAATCCTTTAAATATAGTGGGATTTTGCAACCTGAACGCTGCCATATTGCTGTTTTTATCCACGATATGGACAACAGGTGGAGCAGATCCCTCTCCCTTATACCAGATCAATCCTAGACCCTGATGACAACCACCGCCCCTGTCACTTCGCCTGCACCTGAACACACGCTGGATGCCCGTGGCCTGCACTGCCCCATGCCACTCCTGAAGCTAAAAGTCGCCCTGCGGCAGGTTCAGCCCGGTGAGACTCTGCGCCTCATCGCAAGCGACCCCGCCAGCCAGCAGGACATCACTCGCTACTGTCAGGTAGCCGCACTCACCTG
>JASLEL010000187.1 GCA_030151145.1 Aquirhabdus sp.
AGTATGCGCTGTGGATTCCCCCCGGTGTGTGTCATCACTGCTCCAACCGCCATGCGGTGCAGTATGCGACGATCTATGTCGCCAAAGACATTTGCGCCAATATTTCGCCTGTGCCGTGTACGGCCACGTTGACGACGCTGATGCGTGCGATTGTGCAGGATTTTGACCAGCGCCAGGTCATTTATCCGCAGACCCCCGAGGATCTGCGCTTGGCTCAGGTCTTTATTGATCAGTTGCGTTTGACCCCGACCTATTCGAGCTATCTGCCGTGGACTGAAGAGCCCGCGCTGGCGCCGTTGCTCGATCAGCTGCAGCGCCAGCCTGCCGATAAACATGGTGCGGACTATTGGGCGGAGACACTGGGCATTACCGAGCGCACGCTGCAGCGCCACTGTCAAAAGTATCTGGGCATGTCCTTTAATGACTGGCGTCAGCGTCTGCGGCTGGTACATGCCATTTCGCTCTTGCAGGAGGGGTTGAGCGTGCAGGATATTTCATCGCAACTGGGCTATAGCTCGGCATCGGCCTTTATCAGTATGTTTCAGCGTCTGACGGGCATGTCGCCCGAACGCATGCGCAAAAGCGGTCATTTGTCATTGCAGCTATGAGAGCAGGCATGAAAATCGCATTTTAGATACTGATCGCTCAGGAATTCGTCAGACCTGACATAGAGACATCATTGCCTGCAACCATAATGGTCTATGCAGGTCGCCTCCTGTTCCATTACACTCAAATCCTGCCTGACCATAGGGATATTCGCCGTGCCGACACTTCATCAACCCGACCAGTTGCCTTACAGTTTTGCCAAGCGTCACGGCGTGATCCTGAAGTTTGAGGGGATTCAAACCACCCTGATCATTCGCGAAAATGCGTCATTACCAGCCATCAACGAAGCACGGCGCAAAATCGGTATTCCGGCAGGCTATCAGACAGTCACGGACGATGAGTTTACACGTCTCCTGGCCTCATCCTATACACGGGACGGCAGTGGACAGTCACAGGAGGTGGCAGCGGGCCTTGAGGACCATCCAGATCTCTTGAGTCTGGCTGATCAGGTACCTGAAACCGAAGACCTGATGGATCAGGAGGATGACGCGCCGATCATTCGCCTGATCAATGCCCTGCTGTCAGAAGCCATCCGTCTGAATGCCTCCGATATCCATATCGAATCCTTTGAAAAAAAGCTCTCTGTGCGCCTGCGTGTCGATGGTCAACTGCGCGAGATCGTCCAGCCGCGCCGTGAGTTGGCACCGTTACTCGTGTCCCGGATCAAGGTGATGGCGCGCCTCGATATCGCCGAGAAACGCATTCCGCAGGATGGTCGTATTTCACTGCGTCTGGCTGGACGTGAAGTGGACGTCCGCGTATCGACGCTGCCATCCAGCCATGGCGAGCGTGTGGTGATGCGTCTCTTGGACAAGCAGGCTGGGCGTCTGAACATGACTCATCTGGGCCTGATGACCGATGACTACAAGCGCCTGACCCATCTGATCAATCGCCCACATGGCATCATTCTGGTCACCGGACCTACCGGCTCGGGAAAAACCACCACGCTGTATGCCGCACTGTCGGATCTGAACGATCAGACGCGCAATATTCTGACTGCCGAAGACCCGATTGAATATCAGATCGAGGGTATCGGACAGACGCAGGTCAACACCAAAGTCGATATGACCTTTGCCCGTAGTCTGCGCGCGATGCTGCGTCAGGACCCGGATGTGGTGATGGTGGGTGAGATCCGCGATCTTGAGACAGCCGAAATCGCCGTACAGGCGTCGCTGACTGGCCATCTGGTGTTGTCTACCTTACACACCAATACCGCCATCGGTGCGGTGACACGTCTGAAAGACATGGGCATCGAGCCATTCCTGCTCTCCAGCTCGCTGATCGGTGTCGTCGCTCAGCGACTGGTCCGCACCCTGTGTCCGCATTGCCAGAGCTGGCATGAGGCGGATGACTATGAGGATGCGCTGTTTCAGCAGATCCCGCATACCCGTCCGCTCAAGCTGCCGGTCGCCAATGGCTGTGATGAATGCAATCAGTCTGGCTTTGTCGGCCGGACGGCGATCTATGAAGTAGTGCCGGTGGATGATGCCATGCGCCGTCTGATCCATGGTGAGGCTGCCGAGCATGAGCTCGATGCGCATGCGCGCACCCTGTCGCCGTCGATCCGTCACGATGGCTTAAGCAAGGTGCTGCAAGGCAAGACGACGGTTGAAGAAGTACTGCGCGTGACCCGCGAGGAATAAGATCGTATCGTGCTGCACGATACGAACACGCTCAAGGCTTCAGTCTGATCCAAGCCGTATTTTGCCTCTAGATCCTCATCCTCATGGCGGTAGCGTTGAAGTTCACGGGAGGAGGGGGCGCGTCCACTTTTGATGGAGACTGATGGGATGATCATACGTGCGTAAATCAGCGATGACTCTTGCCGAGGCTGTGGAGAGTGTGCGCATTATGGTCGATGGTCATGAGCAACGCGTTGTACAGCAAAGCACCACCAGATATACTCAAAACATTAACAAAAGATGAGTCATTGATATGCCTGCTGCGCCATATTCTCCCAATGAAATACGACGTATTGCGGCTGTACATAAATCACAGCTGATGGGTACGCCTGCTGAAGAACGTTTTGACAAAATTACACGGCAGGCCCGCGCGTTGTTCGAAGTCCCCATGGCCTGTCTGGATATCGTTGGTAACGATATTGCCTGGCTGAAGAGTGTACAGGGCTTTGATGGTCTGGAAGGATTGCGTCAGGATTCTTATTGCCACTATACCGTACTGTCGGATGGGGTATGCTTCGTGCACGATGCAAGTAAAGATCCACGTGTATTTGATAGTGCATTTGCCAGTGTTTGGGTGTCTTACGTTGGTGTGCCGATCCACTTTGATAATCAGCGCATCGGGGTGCTATGCGTGGGTGACGACAAGCCTCGGGAGTTTTCCGCCCAGCAGGTAGAGATGCTTGCTGATCTGGCCGCGTTAGCCGAGCAGGAGATTCTGGTTTCTGCATTATCCGAATCGCAGATCGCGCTGGCAGCAGAGCATGAAGAGCTCGAGATGAAGTCGCGGATCGATGTCTTGACCCATGTCTGGAATCAGGGGGCCATTTATGATCTGGCGCATGCTGAGTTTGCAAAAGTAGCTCGTGGGACGTCGTTCGCGCTACTGATGATCGATATTGATCATTTTAAGCAGATTAACGATGTGTATGGACATGCTGCGGGAGATCAGGTGCTCCGCGTTGTTGCAGAGCGACTGCGTGGTGCGGTACGCCCATCAGATGCTGTAGGCCGATATGGTGGGGAGGAGTTTTTGGTCATCATACCAGGACTTACAGCCCAGGACGTGGAACAAATCAGTGAACGCATTCGCAGCGAAGTGGTCGCCTCACCTGTGGTCTTTAATGATCACCAGATTGAAGTGACGTGCAGCATCGGCTGCGTGAGCCACACGGCTTCGCAGGACATCAGAGTGGATTCGCTGATCAGTCATGCCGACGCAGCGCTGTCCCGCGCAAAACTGGCTGGGCGTAACCGGATCGAGATCACGGTAGATGCTGTCGGCACACCAGCATGACGACGCTCACACCTGCGCAGCTCATCCAGCGTCAGTTGGATGCCTACAATGCCAAAGACATCGATGGCTGGTTGGACTGCTATGCCAGCGATGCGGAACAGTGGGCGCTGCATGGGGAGATGCTGGCAAAAGGGCATGACGCGATGCGGGCACGGATCGCGGGGCGCTTTATGGAGCCGGATCTGTATGCGAATTTACTGTCGCGCATCGTCATGGATCATATCGTCGTAGACCATGAATCCATCACGCGTAACTTTCCTGAAGGTAAGGGCAAGGTCAGCATGCTGTGTATCTACGACGTCCAGCATGGACGGATTCAAAAGGCGACTTTCTCACTGGGTCAGCCCGTACTGGACTGATCC
>JASLEL010000145.1 GCA_030151145.1 Aquirhabdus sp.
CAACACCATGATACAGATGAGGCTTCTGGCAGTCGATGTGGGCATGCGATGACTATGGTTGTCGTTTAGGATTCCATGCCTTGTGGACGAACTCAAGACGGTTACCATCGAAGTCGGCGACATTGGCAGCGTAATAGCCGGATGCGAAATAGGTGCGATCCGCGGGTTGTCCCTCGTCAGTCCCGCCGGCTTTGATCGCCGATGCATAGGCCGCGTCAACCAGCTCATTGGAGTCGCAGACGATCCCAAGATACAGTCCGGTTTCGCCGGGATGGCGTAGGCGGAGCCATATGCTTGATCCGACCTCTTTTCCTTTGCCATAGACATCATCTCCTAAACCGTAAAGATCGGGAACGCCCTCAGGACCCGAGGCTGAATCATATTTACCAAATACGCGCCAACCCAATGGTTCCAGAGCAGCAGCGTAGAAAGCCAGTGACTTGTCGATGTTGGTGACGGAGATATAGACATGGTCGATCATTTGATTGTTTCCATGAATGAAGACGGCGATGGGTGACGTGACGGGTATTATGCAATAGTGTGCAGCATGGTGATGTGACATTGATCCTATGGTGAATCGTGTCGGCCAAACGTGTAAAACCAGTCTGAGTGAATGAGCGATCTCTGTCAATATAAGCTGGCATGTCGTTTTAGAAATCGAATTTGCGATCGCTGTTGACTTCGCACGTGCCTGAATTCACAGCATGAATTGAAAAAGCCCAAGGATAAATCCTCGGGCTTTAGATACGACTATCATCTGTTCGTGCGAATCATGTGCTTTAGGGGTATATCAGTCAATTACCACATAATCACACGTTGCTCTGGCGGCAGGTACATCTTGTCGCCGGGCTTCACATCAAAGGATTTGTAGAAGCCGGGCTGATTGACCACGGCGCCATTACCGCGGAACTGAGCCGGGGAGTGCGGGTCAGTCTTGATATAGACGATGGCCTGCGCATCACGCACCTTGCTGCGCCAGACTTGCGCCCAGCCGAGGTAGAGACGCTGATCCCCCGTCAGCCCGTCGATGACGGGGGCTGCTTGATCACCCAGACTCAGGTGGTAGGCTTTGTAGGCGATGGCAAGACCGGAGTTGTCGGCGATGTTTTCGCCCAAGGTCAGCTCGCCGTTGACGTTATAGCCTTTGACTGGGCTATAGGCATTGTACTGAGCCACCAGCGCAGCGGTTTTTTTCTTGAACTGCGCATGGTCGGCTTTGGTCCACCAGTTGCGCAGATTACCCACTTCGTCGTACTGGCTGCCTTGGTCATCAAAGCCATGGCTGATCTCGTGACCGATCACGGCACCGATCCCGCCGTAGTTAACCGCGTCATCAGCGTGCACGTTAAAGAACGGCGGTTGCAGGATCGCCGCCGGGAAGACGATTTCGTTCAGTGATGGGTTGTAGTAGGCATTGACGGTTTGCGGCGTCATTTCCCATTCGTCACGGTCGACGGGCTTGCCGAGCTTGTTGAGCTGGTACTGATATTCAAACTGCGCTGAGCGGATGTCGTTGCCGATCAGATCATCGCGCTTGATCTCAAGGGCGCTGTAGTCGCGCCATTTCTTGGGATAGCCGATCTTGATCATCAGGGTCGAGAGCTTCTTTTGCGCCTGCAGCTTGGTGGCCGGGCTCATCCAGTCCAGCGTGGTGATGCTTTGACGATAAGCACTGATCAGATTCTGGACCAGTGTTTCCATACGGGCTTTGTTTTCTGGTGGGAAATACTGCTCGACATAGAGTTTGCCCAGACCTTCACCGATAGCCCCTTCGACCGTATGTACACCGCGTTTCCAGCGCGGTTCGTTTTCTGGAATCCCGCGCAAGGTGGTGCCGTAGAAAGCAAAGCTTTCATCGACATAAGTCTTGGACAGATCAGGCGCAAAGTGGCTCAACAGATGCAGCTTAAAGTACGCCTTCCACAGATCCAGCGGGGTGTTCTCCAGCACCTGATCAAAGCCTTTGAGATAGCTCGGCTGACTGACGATGGCGGTGGTGATCTTGCCTTTGAGGCTGGTATCGGTCAGATAGCTGTCCCAGTCAAAGTGCGGCGCAAGGGCTTTGAGCTGGGTCAGCGTGACCTTGTTGTAGGTCTTGACCGGGTCGCGGTTCTGCACTTTGGTCCACTGGACTTTGGCAAGCGAAGTTTCAAGTGCCACGATGCTGGCGGCGTTCTGTTTGGCGTTGGTGTCACCGGACAGGGTCAGCAGTTTTTCGACATAGCTTGCGTATTTGGCTTTGGCCTCGGCGAGCTTGGCATCGTCTTTGAGGTAGTAGTCGCGATCAGGCAGACCCAGACCGCTCTGGTCAAAGGTCACGACCATTTTGGTGGAGTCTTTGGCGTCCTGCACGATACCGAATTCAAACGGCGCATTGACGCCGATCTGGGACAAATGCGCCAAATAAGCGCCGAGGTCTTTCTTGTCTTTGAGTGCATCGATCTTGGCAAACTCAGGATTCAGTGGTGTGGTGCCGAGCTGTTCCAGTTTGGCTTCGTCCATGAAGCTCGCATAGAGATCAGCGATCTTCTGCGCGGTTGGATCTGCCGGTGTGCCTGACTGGCTGAGTTTGTCGATGATACCGTGCAACTGGTTCAGCGAGTTCTCCGCCAGCTCGTTGAAGGCGCCCCAGCGTGATTTGTCCGCTGGAATCTCGGTGTTTTTGATCCAGTTGCCGTTCAGGTAGGTGTAGAAATCATCCTGTGGGCGGATGCTGGTGTCGGCGTTCTTCAGGTCGATGCCGGAAGTCAGCGCAGTCTGACTGGGCGCGGATGGTGCCAGCGTGGCCGGGGTGACCGGTACGGGCACGGTATGGGTGGTTTGGCCGATCGCGGTGTCTTCCGCATGTATGAGCGGGGTGAACTGCGCCATGACGGCGACAGCGAGCAAAGTACGGGTCAGGTGTTTCACGAAAAAGTCCTTGTACGAATAAACGTGTTCAAAAAAAGCGCGCTTGTGGCGGGCATGGTCCATCGCAAGCAATCATCGCACCAATGCGGGTGTTTTAAGTAACCAAATGGTCAATATGACCCATGATTTAACTATAACGCGAAAAGACCGTGTACGGGGATGCGGGTTTGCTGAATTTCGGTAAAGCATATACCGACACGCGCATATCGATCTGCTGTGCGGTGGTGGTCCGTAGAGCCGGGCGGCGTCATGATGGTGTGCTTTGAGGGAAGGCGGAGCCATGAGGCGCGACAAGGGATAACATTGGCGCGCCTCATGGTTCAGGAGGCTGGGGATGTCTGGGTTAAAGACCTGACGGCCTGCCGCTGTCTGGGCATACACAGGATCAGGGCGACGAGGATCAGGCCCATGCCGGCGATACTGGTCAGGTCGGGATATTCATGCCAGATCAGCGCCGCAAAGCAGCCAGCAAAGATAATCGCCAGATAGTTGGCCGGTCCAATCTGGCCCGCCGGTGCGTAGCTGTAGGCTTTAGACAGACAGAGCTGGCTGGTGGTGGCGAGCAGACCTGCACAGGTCAAGAGTAGCAGCTCATGCAGGCTGTAGCTGCGCCAGTGCCAGAGCATGGGCATACCCGAGAGCACTGTGCCGATGAGGCAGAAGTAAAACACGATCCGGGTGACGGGCTCGGTCGCCGTCAGTGCGCGGACCGTGACAAAGGCCATCGCCGCGAGAAAGCTGGAGCAGATACCGATCACTGAGAGCAGGTTAAAAAATCCCTGCTGCGGCTTGGCGACCAGGACTACCCCGACAAGGCCAGTGAGGGCCGCCAGCCACATGAGCGAGGTCATGCGCTCACGCAGGAACAACCATGCCACCAGCGGAATGAATACTGGCGATGAATAGGTAAAGACCATGGCATTGCTGAGCTTGAGATGGGCAATGGCATAAAAGAAACCATACATGGCTGCAAGACCGACGATGGCGCGCCAGGCATGCATCCAGACTTTGTCGGTCTTCAGATGTGCGGCACCCTGACGCAAGATCAATGGCGTGAGCATCAGCAGACCGACCAG
>JASLEL010000203.1 GCA_030151145.1 Aquirhabdus sp.
GTCAGTCCCGCCAGTTGTGCCGTCGCCTCATCAAAAATCGGATTCAACCCCAAGGACGCAATATGATCCTTAATGAGATGCAAGGAGTCCACGACAGACGATTTACCGGGTCTGCCGATCAGTCCGATATTGCGAAAATTCTGGCTTTTGGAGTTGGCCTTGGCCTCAGGATGCTTCACAGATTTAGACACTCTCGTTCACTGCTCCATTGCATTGATCGTGCTTGACATTTGACGGCGCCATGACGCACTCGGTTTTTTTAGCTTACCGCGTTGATCACTGACTTTCCCTCGCCCATCACGTAAGCTTGATCAGTCTCACCGCATAAGCATAGCATTTTTTCATACAAAACTTTGAACGTGTGCGACTAGATTATCTGCGGCAGATAGGCATGACTGGTGATAAAAGCGCCTTCTGCCGCCCGCACCAGACGCGCCTGTACATAGACTTCATGATCCACTGGATATGCCCCCCAGACCGTCGTCAAACGCAACGTCAAACGGTAGGCACCGCTATCGCTACCCTGCTCAGAAGCGAACGTCTCAGCCTGCGTCACCTCCGCCGCACTAAAGGGCATAAAGTGCCCAACTGCCGGATACAGCAGCTTGTACAGGGTTTCTTTGGCCGAAAACAACAGCGTCATCCATAATCCAGGATCAAATCCTACATGCTGGCCGAGCACCATTTCCGCAGGCAAACTGATGACGCGTGCGACCTCCTCGGCCTGAGCCGCTGTCATCAGCGGTTCGATATCCACAGCTACGGCTCGGTATGCTTCGGCCCTAGCCACCATGGCAAGGGCGATCCCCTGATAGCGTTCGACATCGCCGCGACCATGCTCATGCCCGCCATCCATAAGACTGATGGTATGGCTGATCGATCCCACCACCCCTGAGGGCCAATCTGGACGGCCATCCGCGAGACGACTCAGCAGCCTGTGAGGATGATCCGCCCCACCTGTATCGGCCAACAAGGTCAAGGCATGTGCAGCACAGCGACGGCCGGCCAAAAAACTTAAACGGCGGATCAGCCGCGCTTGCTTTAGAGAGGCCGGCAACGCCAGATCAGCAAGACTTACGCCCTCATCAGCTAAATGCAACTGCTGATCATCTCCCTTAAACGGCAGCGCATCCACGCGAATACCGGACGGCAGATCCTGTGCAAACCACGAATTCACAATATTCACGTCAATCTACTCTGATCATTCATCTTTTGCAGATACAATCTCACTACGGATCAGTCCGCTATCCCACGTATCATAAACCAGATACAACATGATCAGCGACTTAAGAGCAATTAAGACCGATCCATGTCACGGCGATATCAGCAGAGCGGATGCAAACCGGCATCTTTTGGTAGACCAAGCTCTGTCAGTGGTATATGCCGTGCCCATGCAGCCCGCTATACGCCATCCGTTTAGTTTGGGCAATGATTTCGTAGTGATGTATTTTTTGAAAACACGGAACTTTTGTGACTCCTGAAACTAGCCTCAGCACTGCATCCTCACCCGCCATCACCCTTGGCGAACCTCCTCGTGCCATCGTCCGCGGCGATCATCGCCCCGACATCATCCGCCATGAAGTCTTACCCGATGTGTTTGAAGACACTGTCGCCCGTGATCCGGATCAGATCGCGCTGATTTTTCAGGACGATGTGCGCGGTGAGCGCAGGCTGACCTATGCCGAGTTGAACCATCAGGCCGATCTGGTGGCACACCATCTGATCCAGCAGGGTGTGATTGCAGGTCAGATCGTCGGTCTATGGCTGCCACGTGGCATTGAGCTTCTGGTCGCCCAGCTCGGTATCGCCAAGGCGGGCGCAGCATGGCTGCCGTTTGATACCGATGCACCGGTAGACCGCATCATGGTGTGCCTTGAAGACGCCAACGCGGTCGGCCTCATCAGCGATCAGGGCTGGTTTCCACGTCTCACGGCAGTTGAGCAGCCCGTCTGGACCATCGAGGCTCTGCTGACACCGGTTGATGGCGACCTGCACCGTCGGCAGAATTTCCTGCCGAGTCATCCAGCCTATGTCATCTATACCTCAGGCTCAACCGGCAAACCCAAAGGCATCGTCATCAACCAAGGCAGTATCTGTCATTTCCTGCGCAGCGAAAATGCCGTGCTGGGCGTACAGAGCACGGACCGGGTGTATCAGGGCTTTTCTACCGCCTTTGACATGTCGTTTGAAGAAATTTGGATCTCTTATCTGGTTGGTGCGACGCTGTGGATCGCGCCCAAAGCCCTGACCACCGACCCGGATGCCCTGCCCGTCGCCCTGATCGACAACCAGATCACCGTGCTGCATGCCGTGCCGACCCTGCTGGCGCTGTTTAGCATTGATGTGCCGGGCCTTCGCATCATCAATCTGGGCGGTGAGATGTGCCCGGACTCGCTGGTTGAGCGCTGGGCGCTGCCACACCATCAGATCTTCAATACCTACGGTCCGACCGAAGCCACCGTCTCGGCCAGTCTTGCCAATCTGCATCGCGGCGAACCTGTCACCATCGGCAAGCCCCTGCCCAACTATGGCCTACTCGTGGTCAATGACCAGTTCCAGCTCCTCAATGCCGGCGAAACCGGAGAGCTGTGTATTTTTGGCATCGGCGTGGCTGACGGCTATCTGGGCCGTCCAGAGCTGACCGCGGAGAAATTCCTCAATAACCCATGGGCCGAAACGCCTGAAGAAATCAAGCTGTATAAGACCGGCGACCTCGCGATTCTGGATGCCGATGGTCGCGTCACCCTCCTTGGGCGTGCGGACGATCAGGTCAAGATTCGTGGTTTTCGTGTTGAGCTGGGTGAGATCGAGGCCATCCTGACCGAGCAGACCGGCATCGGCACAGCCGCCGTGCTCCTGCGCAAAGAAGACGGCATGGATCAGCTTATCGCCTTCATCGTGCCCGATGGATCACAAGATCATGATCCCGCAGCCAAAGCCGCCTCCTTAAGCAGTGCCACCCTGCGGGCCCGGCTGCGCGAGAAGCTGCCACCCTATATGGTGCCGACCCGCTTTGAAGTCATCGAAGAAGTCCCACGTCTGCTGTCCGGCAAGATCGATCGCAAAGCCCTGCGTGTACTGCCACTGACGACACAGGTGGATCAGAGTGTCTCTGATGAGCCGACCAATCACGCAGAAGAAGTCCTGTTTGAAGTGCTTCGCAAGCTCTTCCCCAATGCCCCGATCCAGCTCGGTGCCGACTTCTTTGATGATCTGGGTGGTCACTCGCTGCTTGCGGCCCGCCTCGTATCCGGTTTACGCGCCGTCCCTCAGTACAGCCATATCACCATTAACGACATCTACCAGCTGCGCCGTGTCGGCGCCATCGCTGCAAAAATGTCCGAGCAGACCTCAGCCGAAGCCGCCGAACCATGGCAACCCGAGGAGTTGCAGGACCACCGCGCCCGTCGCCTCTTAAGCGGTCTGGGGCAGTTGATCAGCCTGCCGTTCCTGATCAGCCTGCATATCCTGCAGTGGCTGGCGCCGTTCTTTGTCTACCATTACTTTACCGCGACACCGGACGACAATGTCTGGTTTGCCATCGGCATGGCGATCATCACGTTCCTCATCACGCAGGTCACCGGCTTTGCCGTCTCGATCCTCGGCAAACGGGTGCTCTTGTCAAATGTTAAACCGGGCCGTTACCCACTGTGGGGTCTGACGTATTTCCGCTGGTGGCTGGCTGATCGTCTGTCAGACGTCGCGCCGGTCCATCTGCTGTCTGGCTCGACGCTCTATCACTGGTACCTGCGCGGCATGGGTGCACAGATCGGTTTTGATGTCTCGATTGGCTCCATGTCGGTCCGCATGCCATCCTTGCTGAGTATTGGCAATGGCGTCAGCATTGGCTCATCGGTCAATATCGAGAATGCCCGAGTCGAGCGCGGCTGGCTGATTCTGGGACAGATTACGCTGGAGGACGAGAGCTACGTCGGCTCTTATGCCATTCTGGAGAGTGGCACCACTGTCAAGACCTATGGCCGTATCAACGGTCTGTCGGCACTGGCCCATGGTCAGACCATTGAAGCCTATGATGTCTGGGACGGTGCACCGGCCAAGAAAGTCGGCACCTTTGACCCAGCGACTTACCCGCCACGTCCACCCGTCAGTAAGGCACGTCAGATCGGTGAGCTGGTGTTCTATACCTTTGGGGTCATGGTCGTCGCCTGTCTGTTCTTTATCCCGATCTTCCCGACCTTTATCATCGTGGACTGGTTCGACGCCCATTTGCTCAGTCCGCTCTTGGCTTCGGGGAATGCAATCCTGACGGCACTGCACTATTTTATCCTCGCGATTCCGGCCAGTGCCGCCATGATCCTGCTCACCGCACTCTTGTCGGTCGCCATTCGCTGGACGGTGCTGCCACGACTGAAGCCTGGCCTGTCCTCCGTCCACAGCGAGACATACTACCGCAAATGGTTCACCAACCAGATTCAAGAATCCAGCCTGCAAATTCTGCGTGGCGTCTATGCGACCGTCTATGCCCCAACCTGGTATCGCATGCTGGGTGCCAAGGTGGGCCGCAATGCCGAGATTTCAACCGCCATGGGCGTGGTCCCCGATATGCTCACCCTGGGTGAAGAAAGCTTTATTGCCGATGCCGTGATGCTGGGCGACGAAGAAATCAGCGGCGGCTGGATGGTGCTGAAGCCAACCGTGGTCGGCAACCGCAGCTTCATTGGTAATGGTGCTTATGTCCCTGACGGTACCACGATCCCGGACGGCGTCCTGATCGGTGTGCAGTCCAAAGCACCAGAGCATGCTATCAACGAGGGAGAAACATGGTTTGGCTCACCGCCGATCAAACTGCCCGCACGTGAAAAAATGCTCGGCTTCACCGAAGGATTGACCTTCCACCCCACATGGGCACGCCGTGTCGCACGCGGTATCATCGAAGCCTTGCGCATCATTCTGCCGCTGGCGTTGACCATCGGTGTCGGTTATATGATCGTGCTGTATGTCATCGATACCATTGATGACAGTGGCTGGCTGGCGGCCTTTGCCATGCTGGTCCTGTCTGGACTGCTGTATGGCGTCGGCTGCTTTGTCTTCGTCTTCTTGCTCAAGTGGCTCTTGATCGGACGCTACAAGCCCAAATCCGTACCGATGTGGACCTTGTTCGTCTGGCTCAGTGAAGGCGTGACCAGCCTGCACGAGTCGGTATCGGTGCCGAACTTCCTCAATTATCTGCGTGGCACGCCGTTCCTGCCCTTCATGTTCCGCCTCATGGGCAGCAAGATCGGCAAGAATGTCTTCCTCGACACCACCGACATCACCGAATTTGACTGTGTGCAAATCGGCGATCATACCGAGATGAATAGCTTCTGTGGTCCACAAACTCACCTGTTTGAAGACCGTATCATGAAGATCGGCAATGTCATCATTGGTGATCGCGTCACGGTCAGCGCACGCAGTATCATCCTCTACCATGCCGAAGTAGGTCATGATGCTTATCTGGGCCCCTTGACGCTGGTCATGAAAGGCGAGCAGATCCCACCAGTCAGTGCATGGGCCGGCTCACCCGCTGTCCCTTGGCACAAGGCGGACACTGGCAAATAAGCACCGATGGGGGCCAATCATGGCCCCCATTGCTTTATGGCACGCTGCATCGGCGCCGATTCAACACCATCGTATTTAAAATCAAACTGCCCTCTGGCACCCCTTCCACCTACGCCTTAAACCTGCGTTGCCATACTTGATTACACATTGCGCAGTCGGTAAATCCGACACTTATTTTTTCACTCCCGACAATGCAATCAATATCAGTTTATTAAACCGGTACCTTGATTCTTTTTCATCTGCAAAGACTTGATTTTACCTCTCGGTTTGGAATATCGTACTACCTAGTACAGTAACAATCCTGCAGAACGCATTCTCCGTTCGATCAATCATAGGCCCTGCCATGTCTTCAGCCAAATTCCCCACATCGACCATCTCGCCTGCTTTTGTCGCATTTCAACCGCAAACCAGACGGGGCGCAGAACGACGAGAGGCATTATTGCTCGCGGCGGATGAGCTGTTTTTAAAGCACGGTTTTGACGGCGTCAGTCTGGATCATCTGGTTGCGCATGTCGGCGGTTCCAAAGCATCGATTTATCAATACTTCGGCAGCAAAAAGGGCCTGCTGCTGGCGCTTGTACAACGACGGCATGATCAGTTTTTCAGCGAGCTCTCCTTGCCAACCGAACTCGGCAACCGCGATCTGAAGACCGTCTTGCATGAGTACGCGCGCAAGCTGTTTCAGGCCTTCACGCATCCAGACAAAATCGCCTTCATGCAACTGATCCTGCACGAATCACAACGCGATCCCGAGATCGGCCGTATTGCCTATGAGCTCGGACCCGCACGCGGTCGCTCCAATATGGCACGCCTCCTCGCCGAAGCTGCTCAGCGCGGTGATATCGTCTGCCCACAGCCGCTGGACTCTGCCATCATGTTTGGTGGTTTCCTGCAGTATGTCAAATGGCGCACGCTGGTCGGCCTGCCACCATTGGAGCCACATGTGAAGCAGGATGATTTTTTTGAATTCTATATCGCAAGCTTCCTCAACGCCCATCGCCCGCCCGCACCATAGCCAGACATCACCACACGCGTGACCCATCGTATACGACACCTTGCTCATACGAGGTCATCATCTCTGATGCGTATATAAAGCGCCATCTGTGCAATGTTTCACCATTTCTATTGGTATCTCCTCGTTTTCAGGTATAATCGCCAGTTTTTCCGGTCCGGCTTTTTTGCCGAAGGGTCGGGTACACAGAGGAAGGGGTCCTTCCTTTTGAAGGGAATGCGGAGCACGTATGTTCAAGCACCACAATCAGCCGCCAAGACATTTTTTAAGTTTGCTGGATGTCACACCGGATGAACTGAATCGCATCATTGATCGTGCAATCGCATTAAAAGCCATGAGCCGCGATGATGTCCTGCACCGCCCTTTCATAGGCCGCGTGCTGGGAATGATTTTTGAAAAATCCAGTACCCGTACCCGTATTTCGTTTGAAGCCGGCATGAACCAACTCGGCGGCAGTGCCATTTTCCTGTCCCCGCGCGACACCCAGCTCGGTCGTGGCGAGCCCATCGAAGATTCGGCGCGGGTCATTTCACGCATGGTTGATCTCGTGATGATCCGCACCTTTGCCCATGAGACCGTAGAGCGCTTCGCCGCTTACTCCCGTGTGCCGGTGATCAATGGTCTGACCGATGCGCATCACCCCTGCCAGTTGCTGGCCGATCTGCAGACTTTCAAAGAAATGCGCGGCGACTTTAAGGGCAAGACCTTCGCCTGGATTGGCGATGGCAACAACATGTGCAATTCCTATATCCACGCGGCTCACCAGCTCGGCTTTAAGCTAAGAATCGCCGCGCCCTATGGCTTTGAGCCAGAGCCTAAGCTGGTTCAGGACTTTAGTCACTGTGTCGAGCTGGTCTATACCTCAGAAGAAGCCGCCGAAGGTGCACATCTGGTCGCCACTGATGTCTGGACCAGTATGGGACAGGAAGCCGAGCAAGGTATCCGTAAACGCCGCTTTGCCACCTATCAGATCACGCCTCGCCTGCTCGATCTCGCAGCCGATGACGTGCTGTTCATGCATTGCCTGCCCGCCCACCGTGGTGAGGAAATCAGCCAGGACCTGCTCGACGACCCGCGTTCGGTCGCCTGGGACCAGGCTGAAAACCGGCTGCATGCGCAGAAGGCCCTTCTCGAATTCCTTGTCGAACCGGCTTACCACCACGCATGAGTCAACCCCTACTGCTCAACCTGCGCAACCTCGCCTGCGGCTA
>JASLEL010000152.1 GCA_030151145.1 Aquirhabdus sp.
GACCACTCAAAATGACCAATCTGCCACATCCGGGTGACCTTTATAAATTTTGGTGAATTTGGGTATTTAGGGGATTCATCACAACTTGATGTAAATCCTGTACAATCGCAACGCTTAATTTTGTTCCTTGTAAGTAATCACTGACATGCGTTGTAGCTATTACGACGTCCGCTGGTTCACAAGGCCATTCCTTGCCGCTAGCGTCAATAAGATAGGAAAGCACCATGACTGACATCCCATCCGATGTACCCGACATCCTGCTCCTGCATGGCTTTATGCTGGACCCCCGCCTCTGGGATGAGGTACGTGACGGACTATCCAAGATCGGTCGGCTGCATTTCGCGGATCTTAGTCAGGACGACTCCATCGAAGCGATGGCCCATCGCGTCCTCGAAACCGCGCCCAAAGAATTTATCCTGATCGGCTTCTCGCTGGGCGGCTATGTCTCGCAGCATATCCACCGCTTTGCGCCGGAACGCGTCAAAGCCATCGCACTCATCAATACCTCGACCCACCTGCAGAGTCAGGCCGAGATCGCCCGCATCCAGTCGCAAATCGATGTCGCCAAAAAGTCACCGTTCAAAGGTCTGACCAAACGTGCCTTGCAGCTCTCGGTCGCACCAGACCGTGCCAATGATGAAGCGCTGCTGAATCGCCTGCAGACCATGGCGCTCAAAAATGGCAAAGACGTCTTCGTACGTCAGCTCACCGCCCTGCGCGATGATGGCTGGGCCGAAATGTACAGCATCCTCTGTCCGGCACTGGTCATCACCAGCCGCCACGATCAGATGCGTTCGGTCGCCGAGTCTGAAGAAATGGCCAACATGATCCCGAACGCCAAGCTGGTCGTGCTGGACAAGCCCGGTCACATGACGCCACTTGAATCACCGGTAGAGGTTTTGCAGGCGCTTACAACGTGGATTTACAAGAATGCGTCAGTATTACTCTAAGCCGGATGGCTGATATCAAAACAAAAAACAGCGCCAAATGGCGCTGTTTTTTGTTCATAAATGCGTCGCGATTAGGATGTCGCCCCGACGCCGGTATCACGGACTTCAATCTGCAGCATATCAGGCACCAGCACTTTGGCCTGCAGGGCTTTGAGCCCTTCACGCATGCGTTCCTGCAGAATATCGGTCAAGGTATGGATATCCATCCCTACCGTCGGAATCGGCTCAAGCGGCATGAGATGCGCACGCACCTGACTACGTGCCAGCACGCCCTGAATGTGCTCACCAAACGTCATGTCATCGATATAGGGCATGACGGTATCCAGACGACCATCCGGTCCCTGATAGCAGAGTGCCAGCGGCTGGACTGGTGTGCCCGTCTCAATGGCCGCGACCAAGAGCTTGCCATGGATGCGTTTGACGTCACGTCCATCGGTCGTGGTGCCTTCGGGAAAAAACAGCACAGGGAGCTTCTGACGCAGGAAATCAGCAATCTGACTGGCGACACTGCCCGAATCCCCTGATCCGCGCTGGATAAACAGCGTACCGCCCGCACGCGCCAGCGAGCCAATGACGGGCCATGTGGCGACTTCGGCCTTGGATAGAAAGAAAACAGGCGCCACGGATGCAATCACCGGAATATCGACCCATGACACATGATTGCTGACCCAGAGTGCATGCGAAGTCGGGATATCGCCATGCACCTCGACCCGGATCGCCAGTGAGTCACACATGCGCTGGAGTACCGCCTGCATGATCGGAATATGTTCCGGCTGATTGGGTTGATCAAACGCGCCATATTTGCGGGCGTTGTAGAATCCGTTCCCCAGAGCAGCAAACAGCCCCGCCGAACGTACGACTTTGCGCAATTGACGGCGCATCATGGCCGGGGCATCGCCCGACGATAGCAACCAGTTTTCTAATTGTTTAAACATGTCCACCCAACATCATGATCCGGCATGATTTGCCGTCGATATAATCATATCCTGTTTCATTATATCCTGACACAACAAGACCGACCAGCCATCGGCTCAGGCCGACGTCATGGTCACTCAAGAATATGTCAAAGGAAATCAGGCGACCCAGCGCTCGCGATACTTGGCACCCATGCGCTGCAGCGACAGCCAGATCAGCACATCGGCGCAGTTGAATTCGGGGTCATAGCAGGCTTCGCTGCCCAGACGGGCATTCATGCGCAGATACATCTTGAGCACGGTTGGCAGTTGCGGCGGCTCATTGGTGTCCGCCACGGGCAAGGGATTGCGTGCAGGCACGGCGACCGGCAGACGCTGTTTGTCGGGCAAGCTGTTGAGCCAGCCCTGACAGTCGCCAGCCGACAGTGTGACCGAAGCACAGCCCATGAGGATATCCGCGCCCCACTCGCCTGCCGTCTCGGTCACACCCTGCCACAAGGCATTGATGGCTCGCGCAGACGAGTAGCCCGGTGCCACGCAGGTACGGCCAATTTCGACGATATTATCAGCGGTGGTATGCAGGATCTGGTGCAGATCAAACTCTTGCTCGCTATAAAACCCACCGGCAAGGCACGCTCGCTCGCGATCCATCATCCGCGTGGTCGCAACCAGCGTCTCACCTTCAAACACCAAAAGATGCGCACAATACGCATCGAAGCGGTCCTGATCAAGACCGCCCTCAAAAGTCAGGCCAAAGGCAGGCCCAAAAGCCTCCGCGCGCAAACGCTGGGCCTGTTTGACCTCATCCAGACTGTTTGCCATCCGTACATTCAGGACCGACGCCGGCTTGGCCGAGCGCACCTCGCTACGGGGCTTGGTTTCAGGAATCACTTTATTCATTGCGTGAACATTCACGTTGTTAAAAAGAGCGGTCTGCAGGCAAAAAACCGTCGACACACATCACCATGAGCATCACTTTAGGCAGTGGGTGCGGCTTCTGTCAAGAGAAACGGTGTGACCAGATGTCCCGCAAGGACGATCCCGCTGTGATCATGCTATACTGATCAGACATTTTCTGATCAACCGTCTGCCACTGCATATCGCCAATCCAAAGCCATGCTCATCATGCTGCATGCCCGCAAGCATCATAGTATGCCGAGTGAATATGACACGGTGACGGTGATTCACGACTCACGGAACTTTAATGGAATTGTTTGAACGGCCCAGCGGGGGCGAACGCACCCTGCTGGTACATCTGAATATCGCCCAACTCGATCCACAGGATATTGACGAGTTTCGTCTGCTTGCCCAGTCGGCAGGTGCCGAGATCCTCGACCTGATCACCGGTTCGCGCCCCAAACCTGATGCCCGGCTGTTTATCGGTAGCGGCAAAGCCGACGAGATTCGCCAGTATGTCGTCGAGCACGAGATTGATCTGGTGATCTTCGATCATACGCTGACGCCTGCGCAGGAGCGTAATCTGGAAAAAGTCTTCCAGTGTCGCGTCGTGGATCGTACCGGTCTGATTCTGGATATCTTCGCCAAACGTGCACGTACCTTTGAGGGCAAGCTACAGGTCGAGCTGGCCCAGCTCGATCACCTGTCTACACGTCTGGTGCGCGGCTGGACTCACCTTGAGCGGCAAAAAGGCGGTATCGGCCTGCGCGGCCCCGGTGAGACCCAGCTCGAAACCGACCGCCGCCTGCTCCGCGTCCGTGTCGGCCAGCTCAAGGACAAACTCGACAAAGTCCGCCAGACCCGCAAACAGGGTCGTGCCGCCCGCCAAAAAGCCGACATCCCGACCGTATCACTGGTCGGCTATACCAACGCCGGCAAATCCACGCTGTTCAATCGCCTCGCCGACAGTGATGTCTATGCCGCCGACCAGCTCTTTGCAACGCTCGACCCGACCTTGCGCCGTCTCGACTGGCCGGGGCTGGGTACGCTGGTGCTGGCGGATACGGTCGGTTTTGTACGTCATCTGCCGCATGCGCTGGTCGAATCCTTTCGCGCAACCCTTGAGGAGACGCTGGAAGCCGACCTGCTCCTGCATGTGATCGATCAAAGCAGCCCTGACCGCGACGAGCAAATCGACGCCGTCGAAGCGGTATTGACTGAGATCGGCGCCGATGTGCCGGTACTGCGCGTCTATAACAAAATTGACCTGTCAGGCGACGCGCCCTCCCTGCACGAGAGTGCACCAGATACCCCCGACCGCGTCTATGTCTCCGCGCATAGCGGACAGGGCATGGATCTCTTGCGTCAGGCCGTGCATCAGCGTCTATCTACAGGTCGGGTGATGAATTTTCATCTGACCTTGCCTTTTGCCGCTGGGCGTCTGCGCAGTCAGCTCTATCAGCTAGGCGTCATCCAGTCTGAGGAGACGCTTGAGAGCGGTCAGGCCCTACTCGTCATCACACTGGGCTTACCGGCCCTGCAGCGCCTGCTGGCCGAATCGCATATCGACCCCGACAGCGTGCTGCCAGAAGATGAGGCGGCATTGCTACGCCGCAAGCTGGAGCCGTTTGAGCAGCCCACGCCATCCGCCGATATCCTCGATGACGCCGCACATGCAGATGATCCCGATGATCAGGATCACGCGATGCTTGCCACCTCCTGATGGACATGCCATGACCACCCGTATCGACACTGACCTCGCCACAAGCAAAAACGCTACCCCCGCATCAACCACCACCGCAGCAGGCACAGACTGGCGCCTGCTGCTCGTGGTCATGCTGCTCATTGTGCTGATCCGGGAGGGCTGCGTCTGGCTCATGGCGCAGTTTGGCTATGCCAATCTGGGCAATCTGGTTGGACTGTTTTTGCTCTTGGGACTGGCGCTGGTCTACCGGCACATGAGCGGCCGTATCCCGACCCGTCTGGTCGCCGCCAATGCCATGATCCTAAAAGAAAGCCTGTTTGCCTTCCTGCCGATCTGTGCGGGTACCGGCCTCTTGATCCTGCATCTGGGGCAGGAGGGCGTGCGCATCCTTGCCATCATGACGGTCTGCACGCTGTTTTCGCTCTGGCTCTATGCCCGCCTCGCCAAACGCTGGCTGTAACCCCATTTTTCGATAGATAACGAACCGACATGACGACCGCTTTTGATCTCTCGCAGCATCTCAACCCTGAGACCGCATGGCTCTGGGGCACCCTCCTGACCCTGCTCTGCTATGTGGCCGCCAAGATGATCAACCGCCGCATCCCGCGTCTGCCGCTGGTCGTCATTGCGATAGTACTGACGATCTCGGCACTCATGATCTGCCATTGGCCTTATGAACCATACAATCAGGCCGTCTCACCGCTGTTTAATCGTCTCTTGGGCTATGCCACGGTGGCACTGGCGATTCCGCTGGCGACCATCCGCTTTGATCAGTTACCGGTCAAGCGCCTTGCCCTTCTGCTGGGTCTTGCGACGCTGATGGGTGGGCTACTCCCGATGTCGCTGGCTTATCTGTTTCACCTGTCTGAGCCGAC
>JASLEL010000247.1 GCA_030151145.1 Aquirhabdus sp.
GCTGTAAAATCTCAGCGATCACCTGATCGCAACTTTCAGCATCAAACACGATAAAATCAGCCTTGCAACCCGCGTCTAAACCATAGTGGTGTAGATTTAACAATGCAGCCGACTGTTGAGAAATCCAAGCCATACAGCGCAGCAGGCCCTCCATTGTGCCCAATTGGGCAATATTGGCGTACAGGTTGGCCTGCCGTACTAATGAGGCATCACCAAACGGCGTAAAGGGATTACGCACATTATTGGTGGATAATGAACAGATCACGCCATGCTGCTCCAGATCATATAACGGCGCAACCCCTCGTGGCTTGAGCGAAAAATGTTGTCGGCCATTTAAGAATAAATCTGTTGAAGGTAATGCGGTCACCCGAATACCCTGAGCCGCCAATGTTTGAGCGATTTCAGCCAGTTCAGTTTGTCCTAGCGCAGACAGCCGTGTCACATGACCAATCGTCACTCTACCCTGCATCTGGTGCTGTTGTGTTTGCTCAATCACGGTATAGATATTGTCTAGCTTGGTGTCTAAATCAAAATCCAGATGAAAGTCGATATCAACATTAAACTGTTTCGCCAGCTCAAAAATACGTTCGATATGCTCCTGTGGCTGTGTATCGGTATATGGACAGCCACCCAATACCGATGCGCCTTGTTGCAAGGCGTCGCACAACAACTGCTCGGTGCCTATATTACTCAACAGCCCTTCTTGTGGAAAAACACAAATTTCAATGTCAATTGCCCAAGCATAATCCTGCTTTAAACGCTGGATTGCATGAAAGCCGGTCAGGCCAATGCATGGATCCAGCTCAACATGCGTGCGCATGTACATCGTGCCGTGACTGATTGCTTGCTCAATGACTTTGGCGCCACGCTGGTAAATATCCTGTTCGCTAAAGTTTGCTTTAGCCTTGGAAGTTTCAGCGATCGCCTCAACCAATGTACCGTTTTTCAAGGTACATCGCGACATAATACAGGCTTTGTCCAGATGAATATGGGTTTCAATTAAACCGGCACACACCAGCTTGCCTGCCAAATCAATGGTTTCAATGCCGTCAAGTGATGATGTAAATTGGTCAACAAAGCAGCCATGTTCAATGCAGAGCTCTCTCAGCACTTGATTGATGTTGGCATTGATCACCTTTAGTCGCATTGCACCACCTTCACGTCAGTCCAGATTACATCATCCCATTGGTGTTTTACATTCAAAAACCGTGCATCTTTCAAGATGATTCATCATCCGTTAGCCCACTTTGGACGAGATGACCAAAATCGATAAAACAACCTTTTCCAACAGTTCCGTGGCCACGGAAATCCGCAATAACTGGATGTACACGCTTGGCGAATGCCTGGTCCCAGCACCGACTGGCTCGCTTGATGAGACTTCAAGTTCGACAGTGCGCAGGTCAATATTCTTTTAGCCCTTATTTAATAAAAAAACTCAAATCTACAAATGGCTTAAATCTCATTCAGATTTAATATGCTAATAAAGGAGGTGCTTTCAATCTGGAAATGACTCGATAGACAAGTGATTTCCTGACACTCAGTCGCAAGTACAGGTGCAGCGTATGCCATTAGTCATGGCCGCGCATAATATGCGAACCATGTTGAAAGATCACCATTATGCTTAGACACTAACATCGCCCATCTCATCACCTCCTCATGAAACACCATCAGCATAGAATACATCGAATAGCAATCGTAAAGCCCCCAAGTTTGAGACTTGAGGGTCTTTCTCATGTCTTTTGCAGTCTTTTATTGCCCTCCAAACAACTCCATGGCATGCGCATTAAAGCCATTCACCAGCGCATGCTCATGCGGACCGGCATTGTCACGGAAAGCCTTGGCACCGGGAACAATGATCTCATCAGCATCGGTACCTAAGGCCGCCATGGTTTCCTCGATAAACTGATCCAGCGGCATGGCTTCTGCAGCTTCGCGGCTATTCATCAGATCGGTGCGGACCCATGGCGGAGCGATCTCAAGCACGCGCACGCTGGTGTCACGCAACAGGAATCGCTGTGACAGCGCATAGGAGTGCAACGCCGCCTTGGATGCCGAATAGACCGCCGTCGGTGCCATCGGTACAAATGCCAGCACCGAGCTGGTATAGGCGATAACGGCATTATCCTTGGTCTTGAGGTGCTCGATCAGTGCCGAGGTCATGCGGATGGAGCCCACCACATTGGTGTTCACGGTATCCAACAGCACCTCATCATCGATCACACTACCCGCCTGATCTGGCAGCATGATGCCAGCGTTGTTAAACAGTACATTGAGATCCGGATATTTGGCGATGACCTCTTTTGCGGCTTGAGCAATGCTTGTGGCATTGGTGATATCCAGCTCAATCGCATCCATACCGGGATTGGCCGAGATCACTTCGTCCAACTGTTGACGGCGTCTGCCGCTGATGATGACCTTGTTGCCACGCTGATGCAGTGCTTCAGCCAGTCCCCGACCGATGCCCGAACCGCCGCCAGTGATCAGAATCGTATTGCCTGTGAGTTTCATGAGATTTCTCCGATATAAATAAAAGGGTGTTACAGGTGGTTTATGGATCGTAATCAGGAATATCTGTCCTGCTTATCGATCCGGAAATTGATCGCCAAACATCGGCAGTCCACTCTTGGATCGAGCCTGCGTGACTTCGTCCTGCAAGACATCCCAATGCTCCATCAGGAGGCCGTCTTTGACGATTAATATATCTGCCGCGATGAGATTGATCGGTTGACCGGAAAAACGTCCGTGCAACAGGACATAGTCACCCGATGCGGCGATGACATGGTTTTCATAGCGCAATGTGGGTGGAAAGCTTTGTACCAGGTTAAACAGCCCTTCACGGCCCGGTTCGATGTGGGCACTGTGCTGGATGTAATTCGGGGACCAGAACTGCGCTGCGGCAGCATAATCGCGCTGGTTAAACAGCGTATCGAACGCTTTGAGTACCAGGGCTTTGTTGGTTTCCTCTATAGACATGACAACCTCTGCTCTTCAGATGGATCAAAACGTCTCTAAATCAGGACGTGTGTCGCGCCTCCACCAGCTAAGGGAACTGGTGATCGCTTTTGCCCGGCGTCTTGCGTTGAGATCATCTTACTGGCAGTGTTTTTTTGAATAAATAACCCACATGCTCCTACTTTATTTCATGAGTGAAACAATCAAGACGTACAGGCAGAGGAAAAAACGATAAGGAAAACGCTACCGATCAAACGACATTGATCAGAAACACAAACTCGCTTGCCACGGACTGGCCGTCATAAGCCTTGAGGAGCCAGAGATTAAACGTCAGGCATCTGGATCTTTTAACAGTGGATGATGGGCAAAGAGCTCGGCTACCCAGTCAACGAACACACGGACTTTCATACTCAGATGGCGATTGGGCGGATAGACCACCGATACCGGGATTGGTGTGCTGCGCCAGTTGGTCAATGCGGGCTCCAGCTCGCCACGCTCCAGCAACGGCTGGGCCAGAAAGGTCACGGTATCCAGTACACCCAAACCCGCCTTGGCCAGCGCCACACAGGAAGTGACATCGTTAGCCTGTATGGTCTTGTGCCCCTGTACTTCGATTTGCTTCGAACCATAGTTCAATAGCACGGGGAAAGGACGCGCCATGCGGGTTGAGTACATACGGATCAAGGTGTGTCGCTCATCCAGCTCAGCAGGATGAGATGGTTTACCGTGACGCTTCCAGTAGCTGGGTGCTGCAGTGATGAGCAGATAGACATAGCCGATACGGCGGGCAACCAGAGACTGATCCGTCAATGTGCCTGTACGGATCACGCAATCCACATTCTCAGCGATCAGATCCACAGGGCGGTCACTAAAACCAAGCTCCAGATCGATGTCCGGATATTTAGCCACGAAGTCCGGCAAGGCAGGGATAATCACGGTCTGCCCCAGCGGAACTGGGCAGTCAATGCGCAATCGACCTTTCGGATTGGCTTTGGCGCGGGTCATCACGCCTTCCAGCTCCTCAAGCTCACCCAAGAGTCGTACGGCACGCTCATAGTAGGCAGCGCCATCAGGCGTGACACTGACTCGCCGGGTGGTGCGATTGAGCAGCTTGGTAGACAGCGAATCCTCCAGCATGCGTATCAGTCGGGTCACCGTCGGTTTAGGGATATCGAGGGTTTCGGAGGCTTTGGTAAAAGTGCCTGATTCCACCACGCGGACAAAGGCTCTCATCGCATCAAACTTATCCATGAATCCTCCGTTTGCCATCTGAATACTGGAACATGTTGCGCCTATTATTCCATATTTGAAATAAAGATAAAGCCGAATCGGTATTTATCGTCTATTTAGCATCAATTACTGTTTGCTTACGTTCAATACGATGAACAAACAGGACACGTTGCTATGACAACTCTTCATTTTTCACAAGGCCCGCACGCCGTTCACGAAATCACCAGTGCCGAATGGCGCATCGACACCCTGCGCATCGGCAAACACCCGCCTATGGGCATCCGCATTTACGGTCAACGTATCCGTGGCAGCAATCAGCCGCTGGTTCTGCATCTCCATGGTGGAGCCTTCATCGGCAGATCGCCGGACGAAGGCGATGTCATCGCTCATCTGCTTGCTAAGACAGGTGCCATCATCATCTCGCTGGATTATCCGCTAGCGCCTGAATATACCTTCCCCATCGCCGTCGAGGCCAGCCATGCGGCCCTGGCATGGCTCAGCACCTACAGAAATCGCACCAGACTCGCTGGCCGCTCATCCAAGGTTTATGTCGCCGGTGAAGAAGCGGGCGGCAACATTGCAGCCGCCGTGGCTATGGTGGCGCGCGACCGCCAACATCCTGTACTAAGCGGCCAGATCCTAGTCTCCCCCATGCTCAATCCCTGGCTTGCCACCGCATCCATGCGTGAAGCCAACGCTGGGGTACACGGCAGCCGCTGGGCAGAAGGCTGGCAACACTATTTATCAAGTCCCAGTGATGCCGATCATCCCTATGCCGCACCCGGTATCGCAGTACGGCTGACAGGCCTGCCCCCGACTTTGCTGCTGACAGCCATCGACGACCCGATGCGGGATGACGCCACGGCCTATGCCCAACGCCTGCGCGCAAGTGATGTCGTGGTCAGCAGTATCGTATTACCCGCACCAACCGCATGGCCCTGTGGGCTGATGAATCCCCGCAACATCAATGCGCCTTGGGCCACCCAGGCTCTCCATCATTTCCAGCAGTTTTTCCAATCGACTGAAGCAACCCATCCGACTGCTTCGTCACCCGCGCCCTTCTCACTTTAGGTCAGCACAGGAGATCCCACCATGACCACTCTCTCTACGCGCAAGAACCGCTCTCTCCTTACAGTCGCCGTCGTCGCGGCGCTGGCTGTGGGCGGGACAACGGCTTTTAATCATCATGCTGCCGTCGCCGCTGCCGCCAAAGCTGCTGCGAATCAGCCCGCACCACATGTGCTGGTCGCAACCGTCGCCAGTAAAGAAGCCACCATCTGGACACCTTTCTCAGGTCGTCTGGAAGCCATCAATGAAGTCGAGATCCGTGCACGTGTCTCAGGCGCAGTGCAGTCCGTTCACTTTAAAGAAGGCGGTCTGGTCAAGGCCGGTGATCTGCTCGTGACCATCGATCCAGCCCCTTATCAGGCTGAAGTCGATCGTGCTCAAGCACAAGTCACATCGGCGATCGCCCGCGCCAGCTATGCCAAGAGCGAATATGACCGCGCCCAACGTCTGTGGACAGGTCAGGCCATTGCCGAAAAAGAGCTGAATGAAAAAACCGATGCCACCCATGAAGCCGATGCCAGTCTGGAAGAAGCTCGTGCCGCTCTGACTGCCGCCAAGCTCAATCTGGAATATACCCAAGTACGCGCACCGATCTCAGGCCGGGTTGGCAAGATCGATATGACCGTGGGTAACCTTGTGGCCGCAGGCCCGAATTCCCCGGTACTCACCACACTGGTTTCGGTCGATCCAATCTACGCCAGCTTCGATGCCGATGAAGGCACGGTTACCCATGCGTTGAGTCAACTGCCACCAGGCACCGGTCGCACACATATCGATGCGATCCCTGTCCGCATGGGCACCGCAGATACACAGGACCAACCTTACGTTGGTGAGCTGCAGCTCATCGACAATCAGGTCGATGGCAAGAGTGGCACCGTCCACGTCCGAGCCATCTTCAAGAATGCTGATGCCAGTCTGATCCCCGGTCAATTTGCACATATGGACATGGGCAGTGTCCATCCAGAGTCCGTGCTGCTCGTCAATGAGCGTGCAGTTGGCACAGACCAGAACAAGAAGTTTGTCTTTGTCGTCGGCGCTGACGGCACCACCACCTATCGCGAAGTCACTTTGGGTACATCGATCGATGGCCTGCGTGTTGTGACTACAGGTCTGAAAGCTGGTGACAGTGTCATCGTCAACGGCCTGCAGCATGTCAAACCCGGCATCAAGGTGACCACAACAATGGTACCCATGAATGCCAAATCCGAAATCCTTGCCGATGCGTCGGCTGCGAACTGATTGGAGTCACTGTCATGAACTTTTCCCGCTTTTTTATCGACAGGCCGATCTTCGCTGCCGTACTGTCAGCCATGATCTTCTTGTCCGGGTTGCTTGCGATCAAGGCACTGCCCATTGCCGAATATCCTGAAGTCGTACCACCATCAGTGGTGGTGCACGCCCAATATCCGGGTGCCAACCCGAAAGTGATCGCCGAAACCGTGGCGACACCGCTTGAAGAATCCATCAATGGTGTCGAAGGCATGCTCTACATGAGCAGTCAGGCGACAACCGATGGCCTGATGACCCTGACCGTCACCTTTAAGCTCGGCGTCGATCCTGACCATGCAGAGCAACTGGTGCAGAATCGTGTGGCTCAGGCTGAAGCTCGGCTACCCGCAGAGGTCCGTGCATTGGGGATCACCACCAAGAAGAGCTCACCTGACCTCATGATGGTGGTGCATCTGCGCTCGCCCAACCATCGTTATGACATGAACTACCTGCGTAACTACGCGCTGATCAATGTCAAGGATCGTCTGGAAAACATTAATGGTGTCGGCGAAGCTCGCCTTGTCGGTGCGGGCGACTACTCCATGCGCGTCTGGCTGAATCCGCAAAAGGTCGCTGAACGTGGTCTATCTGCCGACGACGTGGTACGTGCGATCCGCGAGCAGAATGTACAGGCAGCTGCTGGTATCGTCGGGGCCTCTCCTGGCTTGCCCGGTATCGATACTCAACTGTCCATCAATGCCCAAGGCCGCCTCGAAACGCCGGAAGAATTTGGCGACATCATCGTCAAGACTGCGCCAGATGGTGCGATCACCCGCCTGCGTGACATCGCACGGGTAGAGCTCGGTGCCGAGGACTACTCTTTACGCTCACTGCTGGATAATCAGCAAGCGGTGGCCATTCCGATCTTCCAGGCTCCCGGTTCCAACGCCATTCAACTGGCCGATGATGTCCACAAAACCATGGAAGAACTGAAAGCCAACATGCCTGAAGGTGTGGACTATGACATCGTCTATGACACTACACAATTCGTGCGTGCCTCAATTCATGCCGTCGTGCATACCCTACTCGAAGCCATTATCCTGGTCGTGCTGGTGGTGATCCTGTTCCTGCAAACCTGGCGCGCCTCCGTCATCCCCTTGCTGGCCGTACCAGTCTCGATTGTTGGTACCTTCGCGGTGATGCATGGTTTTGGATTCTCGATCAATGCTCTCACGCTCTTTGGTCTAGTGCTGGCAGTGGGGATTGTCGTTGACGATGCCATTGTCGTGGTCGAAAACGTCGAGCGTAATATCGAAGCGGGTTTAAGCCCACGCGAAGCCTCCTATCGAGCCATGCAAGAAGTGTCCGGCCCCATCGTCGCAATCGCACTGGTGTTGATCGCCGTGTTTGTCCCTCTCTCCTTCATCAATGGCCTCTCCGGTCAGTTCTATAAGCAGTTTGCCCTGACCATTGCCATCTCGACCGTGATTTCGGCGATCAACTCGCTGACTTTATCCCCAGCCATGGCGGCTCTGCTGCTGCGTGGTCATGATGCTCCAAAAGACAAGTTGACCCGTCTGATGGATAAATATCTGGGTTGGTTGTTCCATGGCTTTAACAAAGTGTTCAAACGCGGTGCCGACGCTTATAGCCGCAATGTCAGTGGCTTTATCGCCCGTAAATCTGTGATGCTTGCGATCTATGCCGTACTGTTCGGTATAGGCATCCTGCTGTTCAAGGTTGTGCCTGCAGGTTTCGTCCCTGCACAAGACAAGCAGTATCTGGTCGGTTTTGCCCAACTCCCCAATGGTGCCACGCTGGATCGTACCGAGAATGTCATTCGCCGCATGGGTGATATCGTTAATAAACAACCCGGTGTCGCGCACAGCGTCGCTTTCCCGGGCCTGTCCATCAACGGCTTTACCAATAGCTCGGACTCCGGCATTGTCTTTACCCCGCTGAACGACTTTGATCAGCGTAAGGCTCCTGATCAAAGTGCCGGTGCCATCGCCGGACAGCTGAACCAGAAGTTTGCCGGTATTCTGGATGCCTTTATCGCGATCTTCCCACCACCACCTGTACAAGGTCTGGGAACGACCGGCGGCTTTAAGCTTGAACTGGAAGACCGGGGTTCAATGGGATATGACGGTCTCGATGCCGCCACCAAGAACTTCATGACCAAGCTTGCCAAACAACCTGAAATCGGCAATCTGTTCTCAAGCTTCCAAGTCAACGTGCCACAGCTGTATGTCGAAGTCGATCGCGCCAAAGCTCACCAACTGGGGGTCTCGGTAACCGATATCTTCAGTACCCTCCAAGTGTACTTGGGCAGCCTATATGTGAATGACTTCAATCGCTTTGGCCGTACTTACACGGTACGTGTACAGGCGGATGCCTCGTTCCGTGCCCGTGCCGATGATATCGGTCAGCTCAAGGTACGCTCAAATACCGGTGAGATGATCCCGCTGTCTGCACTCTTGCAGGTCAAACAAAGCTTCGGCCCTGAACGTGCTATGCGCTACAACGGCTACCTTGCTGCTGATGTCAATGGCGTACCCGCACCCGGCTACTCGTCCGGTCAGGCACAGGCTGCAGTTGCCCGTGTCGCAGCCGAGACCCTGCCTCATGGCATCAGCTATGAGTGGACCGATCTGACCTATCAGGACATCCTGGCTGGCCATTCGGGACAGTGGATCTTCCCATTAGCCATTCTGCTCGTGTTCTTCGTGCTGGCTGCCCTCTATGAGAGCTTGTCGCTGCCCTTGTCGATCATCCTCATCGTGCCGATGAGCCTGCTCGCTGCCATGACTGGTGTATGGCTGACCAAAGGCGACAACAACGTCTTTACCCAGATCGGTCTGATCGTGCTGGTCGGTCTGTCTGCCAAGAATGCCATCCTGATCGTCGAATTCGCCCGCGAGCTGGAATTTGCCGGTCGTCGCCCACTGCAGGCTGCCATCGAAGCCAGCCGCCTGCGCTTACGCCCGATCTTGATGACCTCTATGGCTTTCATCATGGGTGTGCTGCCGCTGGCATTCTCAACCGGTGCCGGTGCCGAGATGCGCCGAGCCATGGGGATCGCGGTGTTCTCCGGCATGCTGGGTGTCACCCTGTTCGGTCTGTTCCTGACGCCTGTGTTCTATGTGCTGATGCGCGCATTGACCGGCAATCGTCCACTCAAACTGCATGGCAAAGTACCTCATCAGGAAGCCTTTGCAACTGCTGATCACAGTACCCATGCCGCTACTGCGCCTGACGCAGCTCAGTAAAGGAGAATCATCATGCGATACGACACAACATTACGCTATACCGTCACACCGCTGTTACTGGCGCTTGCGCTGGCCGGTTGTGCAACGATGCCCAAGCTGGACCCCGGCAGCACACCTGCCGTACCCAGCAGCTTTAAAGAAACCAATAGTCAGTGGAGCAAGCTGCCTCCTGCCGCAGCCCAACTCCATGGCGAATGGTGGAAGGCCTTTGCCGATCCCGCGCTTGATGCGCTGATCACACAGGCAGATCATGACAACCTCACGATTCAGGCGGCTTCAGCCCGTTTAGCTCAAGCACGGGCACTGTTCAAGCAAGCAGACGCCAATCGCGCATTGCATGTCGATGCCAGTGCCGGTGCCGTCCGCCAAGATGGCGAAAACAGTCCCTTAAGTACGCGTAATGCGGCAGGTCGGCAGATACCCGGCAACATGGGACAGGTGACGCTGAATGCCTCCTATGAAGTCGATCTTTTCGGTCGACTGGCCGGCACATCCAATGCAGCAGCACTGGACGCCAACTCAAAAGAAGCATTGCTGGCCAGCACACGGCTGATCGTGCAAACAGATGTGGCACAAACTTACTTCGCGCTGCGTGCACTCGATACTGAGCGCACGCTGGTACGGGATACCATCAAAGCCTATCGCGCGACCCAAGCAGTCACAGAGCGGCTATACCGCGAAGGTGAAGTGTCTGCACTGGATTACGAACGTATCAAAGCGCAGGTTGCCGAGACTGAATCGCAGGCGCTGGAGCTGGATCAGCGCCGGGCAACACTCGAACATGCATTGGCACTGCTGATTGGCGAGGCCGCATCCAACTTCAAGCTCGACGAAGCCCGTTGGGAAGGACTGCCACCTGTCATTCCGGCAGGCATCCCAAGCACAGTGCTGGCGCGCCGTCCTGACATCCTTGCCGCCGAAGATAGTCTGCTTGCTGCACAGGCACGAATTGGTGTTGCCAAGACAGCTTGGCTCCCCAGCCTGTCACTGACATCGTATGGCGGCTACGCCTCATCACAATTAAGTGACCTGTTCCGCTGGCCGCTACGCGCCTGGGGAATCGGTGCGCTGGCTGATCTACCAATTCTGGATGGTGGTCGCAGACGGGCTGGCATCAATCTTGCCGATGCCCAAGCCAGTGAATCGCTCGCCAACTATCGCGAGCAGGTACTCACCGCATTCAAAGATGTAGAAGATCAGTTGTCGACATTACGGATCCTCGATCAGCAGTCGGATGTACAGGCACATGCAGTCGCTGCATCCAGTCGAGCAACTGAATTGTCCGATGTACGCTACCGCAATGGCCAGGTAAGTCAACTTGACTTGCTGGATGCCGAGCGCAGTGAACTGAACGACCGTAGGCTCGCTCTGCAGATCCGTGCACAGCAATACCAAAGCACCATCGGACTGATTCGTGCCTTAGGCGGTGGCTGGTCATAAACAGTAGGTTGTCACGGGCATGATGTCTAAATATCGTGCCCGTACGATGATGAAACCATCAAATCATGACCCATTTGATCGAAGCACTTAAGCAGTACGTCTGTCCATACTACTGGCAATCTCATCTTAAAGTGCATGACTTCTGACTCGATCAGTTACTGACAGAACCTTGATATTGGAGCATATAAATGAACAGAATCCAAATCGCCATACTTGATGACTATCAGCATGTTGCACTACAGTCTGCGAACTGGTCAATAGTGGCCGACCAAGCAGACATCACAGTCTTCCACGACCATCTGTCAGACTCAGATGCGTTGGCGGCTCGCCTGTTGCCATTTGATGTCATTGTCGCCATGCGTGAACGAACACCGTTACCACGAAGGCTGCTGGAACGATTGCCCAAGCTCCGATTGATTGCATCTACTGGCCCCAGAAATGCCTCGATCGATGTATCGGCAGCCACTGACTTGGGCATAGAGATTAGGCACACCGGCTATCGATCTGACCCCACCATCGAATTTACCTGGGCCATGATTCTGGCATCGGCGCGCCATCTGGTTCAGGAGAATCAATCGGTTCGACAAGGCGGATGGCAAACCACACTGGGAATGGATTTAAAGGGCAAAACCCTAGGTATTCTTGGTCTGGGCAGCATCGGCGCGGCTGTTGCTCGTATCGGCCTCGCCTTTGGCATGACCGTGATCACCTGGAGCCAGAATATGACGGCGGAGCGGGCTGAGAACGCAGGTGCAGTCATGGTTTCTAAGGAGGAGCTATTTGCACAGTCCGATATCCTAACCATTCATCTCGTCGCAAGTCCACGCACGACAGGGCTGATAGGTATTGCAGAACTGGCACTCATGAAGTCAACAGCGCTCTTGGTCAATACCGCACGCGGACCTATCGTCGATGAACAGGCGCTTGTTTCGGCGCTGCAGCACAAACGCATCGCCGGTGCTGCGATCGATGTGTACGACGAAGAGCCTTTGCCGAGCAATCATCCATTTCGGAAACTGGACAATGTGCTGGCAACGCCGCACATCGGCTATGGCAGCGAAGGCTTGTATCGCACCTTCTATGAGGATAGCGTGGCGAATATTCAGCAATGGCTAAGCCATATAGATCGGCAACGAGCAAAGAACTAACATCGGAGATGAACTGATGACTGCGTATATGATTGTCGAAGGCACGCTACGCGATGCGAGCGCACGTGACCTTTATGTAGAAAAGCTACGGCCTATCCTCAAACAATTTAATGGGGAGTTTCTAGCATTCGGCCCTTTTCAAGTCTTGCACGGCGAGCCTGCGTACAACAATGGCATGATCGTCACTTTCCCTGATAAAGAGACGGCGCTGGCTTGGTATTTTTCGCCGGAATATCAGGCCATCATCCCGCTTCGAGATCAAGCCCTCGATAGCCGCTTTCGCTTGATCGGTTAGAGAAAGCATCTGTAAATAAAACCCATCATTATCGTTGATTTCATCGAATAAGCGGCGACTACTCAAGCAAAAAACTGAGCACTGAACGCATCAAATATAAAGCCCTTTAAGGTCATCCTTAAAGGGCTTTATATACTTCTGGGTTTCATTGGGAGTAGCTGCGTTGTCACAACTGATCTCACTGGTTCAGGAAACCGACCAGCGCTGGGATGGTCTGCTCCGGTGCCTCCTCCATCAGCCAGTGACCTGATCCTGTGATAATCACACCCTGAACATTGCTATCCACCATTCTGGCCTGCTCGATTAGGAATTGCCCCGAGGCTTTCTCACCTGCCAGCACCAGCATGGGCATAGTCAGTTTGGTTTGGGCAAAGCCCTGAAAATCCTTGGCATCCTGCTCGAAGTTGCGGAAGTATTCAAAGCCTGCACGCATGCCACCGGGCTTGGCGTATTCAGCGGCATAGTACCTGCGGTCTGCCTCAGGAATGGAGTGCGTACGATCAGCCGCAAAGTCATTCCAGAAGTGCTCAAAGTAGATACGTTCACGGCCTTCCACCAGTTTAAGTGGGACTTCACCATAGAAGTGGAAGTGCCACAGGTCACGCATCAACCAGACCTTGGTCCAATCTCCGACCCCGGGCAGGAAGGCATCCATCAGCACGATACGGTCCACCTCAGCCGGATATTGCGCGGCATAGGCGTAGGCCACCATCAGGCCGATGTCATGACCGACGATCTCGACCTTGGGATAGCCGAGCGACTTCACCAGTGCATGGATGTCCTGCGCAAGGGTTTTCTTGTCATATCCACCATCAGGCTTAGATGACTCCCCGGCCCCGCGCAGGTCGGGTGCGATGACCGGATGCCCGTTGCCGAGTCGGGTCATCAGCGGTCGCCACATATGGCTGGTCTCGGCATAGCCATGTAGCAGGACGATGGGTGTACCGTCTCCATGACCGGATTGCAGGTAGTGGATGGTGACGCCATTGACATTGGCCGTATGGCTCTCAATGCCGTCAGTGTCTGCAGCATGGGCGGCAGGCAACAGGGCCAGTGTCATCAGTAAAGCGGTGGCAGCGGATTTCGCGTGACGTATTAAAGTATTCATGATGTGCTCCTTAGGATGTGATATCGAATCAAACTGAATCAAAGTTGGCTCATGCCGCCATCGGCGATGATCTCGGTACCGACGATGAAAGCGGACTCCGGCGACGACAGGTGTAATACGGTGGCTGCGATTTCTTCCGGTGTGCCGAAGCGGCCCAGCGGAATCTGGCTCTGGATCTGTGCGGCCGTCGTATCCAGTGCTGCTGCATCCAGACCGAGCTTGTTGTAGAGCGGCGTCGTCACTGGTCCCGGGCTGACCACGTTGACCCGCACGCCTCGCGGCAGCAACTCAGCGGACAGGGTCTTGGCCAGCGAAATGACCGCGGCTTTACTTGCGGCGTAGACAGAGGAGTTGGGCATACCGATACGGGCGTTGATTGAGCCATTAATCACAATCGAGGCGCCTTGATTGAGCAACGGCAGCAGCGCCTGTATCTGGAAATAAGGCCCTTTGACATTGGTGTCAAAAGTCAGATCCCACAGGCTGTCTTCGACATCGGGAAATGCCGCAAATTTGGCGACGCCGGCATTAATGAAAATCGCATCCAGACGCAGACCTTGAGCTGCGAGACTTGCGGCCAGTTGCTTGGCATCAGTGAGGCGACTGGCATCATTTTGCAGGACAACGGTGTCGGGGCCGATGACCGCCTTGGCTTCTGCCAGTGTGACGCTATCCCGACCGGTGATGATGACACGGGCACCTTCGGCGGCGAAGGCTTTGGCGGTGGCAAGGCCGATGCCGCTGTTGCCGCCAGTGACGAGTACGGTTTTATGATTGAAACGGTTCATGATGATCTCCTTCGATGGCAGCGAATTGCTGTAAACGCATAGTGGCATTGCATCTACGATTTGACGTACCATGGTGATAGTCAACTCATTCGAAGTTATCGAACATGTTAACCACCGATGAACTGGCCCTGATGGAGGCCATCCGCGACAGTGGCAGCCTGTCACGCGCAGCGGCTCGCCTAGGCAAGGCACCGTCTACGGTGTCACATGCAGTACGCCAGCTTGAGGAGCGTTTCGATGCCTTGCTGTTTGACCGCCGCCGCTATCGGCTGCAGCTCACCCCGGCCGGACATCTGTTGGCGCAGGAGGCCTCGCGCATCATGCTGGATGTCTCACGGCTGACACAGCGCGTCAAACAAGTGGCGGGCGGCTGGGAGGATCGTCTGTGGATCGTGACGGATGAGATTCTGGAGTTCGAGACTTTGGTGCCGGTCATTCAGGCCTTCGATGCACTGCAGTCGGGTGTGACCCTGCGTCTGACCCATGAGGTGTTAAACGGCACCTGGGATGCCTTACGGGACGGGCGAGCGGATCTCGTGGTGGGTGCGACCAATGAGCCGCCGGTAATCCCGGGGTTACGTTGGTTTACGCTAGGCGTCATGGACTGGGTCTACGCAGTAGCTCCACATCATCCGCTGGCCAAAGTCTCGGAGCCTCTAGATAGAACCGCTGTCAGCCCGTACCGGGCTATCGTCGTCGCGGACACGTCACGGCGGTTGGATGTGCGGGGCTATGGGGTCGCAGGTGGGCAATCCTCTCTTGCAGTACCCAGCATGCGAGCCAAGATCGAAGCCCAGCGGCAAGGACTTGGTGTCGGCTGGCTGCCGCGTAAACGGGTTGCAGGCCTGCTTGCGCGTGGCGAGTTGATTGAGAAAAAAATGATTGATCCACGTGAGCCCAATCAGCTTTTTGTGGCGTGGTGCAGTGACCATCAAGGGCGTGCACTGGAGTGGTGGCTGGATCAATTGAAAGGTCAACGGCTGGCAGAGCAACTGGTCCGGGGGATAGATGTGATCCCAATAAATACCTGAATGGCATGATGCTGAGAGTTGGCAAGGCGCAAGATAACGTCACTGTGGTTCACACTCCCCCACAGTGAAAGATATTGAATCAGAAGAGCATTCAACCGCATCACCATAAAGTAATAAGATCAAATCACCAAAAATTTGCCTAAATGTTTAGCAACTTGTGGATACAGCTCCTGAGGAAGCTTAGGAATCGTCTTACGAAGCATCCGTTTGTAGAGCGCGATCACGACCATAAGAACCCCATTCAATGTTTTGTCAACGACAACATTAAATTTCATTAGATCTTTAGGCTCGATCAATAGTGGCCGCATGGTTTCCTCTAATGCACGCACTAACAATCTGATGACCTCTTCGAGATCACGCGTACTTCCGTCAGCGAGAGTTGACAGCACTCGTTGTAAATCAGCAGAAAATTCAGCAGAAATATTAAACGCCAGATAGGGCTTGGTCCCACTACCCAGATTTAACTGATGCATCAACGCGTAGTAGTGGGCGATCACTGGTGGCAGGCGATCATTGGCAATATATCTACTGGCCCACCGGATATAATGGCGTACCTTCGCCTTTACTTCATCCACCCTCAGATGAGTATCACCAAAATTTAACGATGGATTGGTACGACTTAACTCATCTAGCAATGCCAATAAGCCCGTATCAATCATGTCGCAGTTCGCTTCTATCAGTAATTCGAGCCCAAGTATTTTATCCGCATCCGTGACATGCGTCCGCGTCCGCCAGTACAGCCGCTCCAATGCGATGGGGATATGGCATTGCAAAATATTCGCAAAATATGGCGGCCTGATCCGGCTCTCTGCTTTAAGCATTTTACTGTTCATCTGCCCCTCCCCAGCACAGCCACTCTCGCTAGGTACCGATCAATCATATTAATCATTGTTTTATCTTTGACTCATAGATCCCAAAGCGACCCGGATGATGCCGTAAAGCCGCCAAGAGTTTCTTCGTGAACATCCAAAGATCGCGCTGGGACTCACGATCATTTCCAATGTCGATGGGTGTTAGTGGGCTTGCATCATTGACGGAGAAATAGCCTCCCGACACACGCGCAAAATCTGGATCCATAGCCAGTCGTACAATGATACTGGCGCCACGCTGAGGGTTACCGATATTTAATATCTTAAGCACGCGTTGCAGGATGGTAGAGAAACCCAATTCACGGCCCAGTGACGTGACGTTGAAACCTGGGTCAAGACAATTGACAGCAACGTCAGTCTTTTTAAGCTGACGAGCCAACTCAAGAGAGAACATGATGTTCATGAGTTTTGTTTGACCATACACTCGTGATGAACCCAGACGAGTAAATGGTGCAGTATTGTAAATGTCCCGATGAATAATCAGATCCCCGCCTCGGCGCGATGCCTCAGAGGCAACGGTAATGATTCGAGCGGGTGCCGATTCGACCAATTTCTTACGAAGAATATCTGTTAACAGCCAAGGAGCAAGGTAGTTGACGGCGACCATTTCTGAAAAACCGTCCATCGTAATCCGCTGTTCAAAAGCATGTAGACCTGCGTTGTTAATCAATACATCAATACGCTCATAGCTCGAAGCAATCTCGTGAGCCACTCGGGTAACGGCATCAAGACTGGCGAAATCTGCATAATGGACATTTACCAGAGCATCGGGTGCAGCAGCCTTAATCGCAGTTTGAGTCTCCGCAGCTCTCACCTCATTGCGCGCAATGAGAACAATATGAGCACCTTGACGCGCAAGCTCTATGCTTGCAAGTCGACCAATACCACTGGTAGCTCCGGTGATCACAATTGTTGGCCTGTCTGTCATCTTAGGTACCCTAAATGCATATAATGGACATTTATCCACTATATGCATTTAGTGGTATTTTGTCCACTATTTATTTAAGATAGCGTATACAAATAAGAGATACTCTGATGACCACCTCGCCCCCAGATGATCAACCATCAAATAGCAAACGTATTGAGCGAGAAGCTCTCGTGCGCGCACTTGGCGGACAACTAAACGCGCTTTTGAGCGCTTCGCGTGCTCTTATGTCAGAAGCAAGCACGACTTTTCATCCTGAATTACCACCCGCTGCTTTTCATATCGCTCATTGGCTTTATTCATTCGGGGCTGCAAAAGTTAGTCAGGTAGCAGAAGCTGTCGCGATGGATAGAAGTGCAACCAGCCGCCTGACGAGTCGGCTCATCAATCTCAAATTGATTGAGGCTCAACCAGACACCGCAGATGGGCGGAGCATTGTCTTAGACCTGACAGACTTTGGACGCCAAAGCATCGACAAGGCGATTACGCACAAGGGGAATATTTTTCGTCAAAAAATAGAAAACTGGGATGATGCTGATTTAGAGTCATTTTATAAACTATTAGAAAGATTCAATTCGGTATAATCAGCCACCCAAGTTTAATGGGCAGCGTGAGACACCTTACCACCCCAAGCCTGAATGACGCGCCAATCGCAGCCCATGGTGCATGAGCCGCTGTGCCACGGCTAATCGCTCGCTTTGCCAAAGCGGCAGAGCTTGGGACAAATCAAAATCAGCAGCCTGTAAATGCTGAGCAAGAGAGACGGCATCTCCAGCTGCCTTCGATGTGCCAGAAGCCGTATGCGGACGCACAAGACAGGCACTGTCGCCCAGTAATGCAACCGCATGCTGATACATAACTTGCGTGTTCAGATCATAGACAACCTGTATAAAGGGCGCTGGCGTAGCACGAACCAATTGCGCAAGGATCGGAGGTAGCTCTTGATCAGCACGCGCATGCAGTACTGCGATATGTTGCTCTTGCACCTGACCTGCAGGCACAGAAGAGCGATGCACATGACCATCCCGATCATGAAGTAACTCTGGAAGCTCAGTCTCCTCATCAGTGTTTAGATACCAGACCCAATTTAGTCGGCGCTTGCCCACCTCAAGCTCACCCTGCTCACCCGGGATCAAATAAGTTAAAAGATGGAAATCCATACCCTGATATAGCGTAAAACGCTGCGCGATCATGGAGACGACGTCGGGTGATGCTGCCGACTCTGGAAATACACCTCGCCATGCGACATACCCTGCAAATGTGGGATGAACCCCAGGAAACATTTGACGACGAATCACAGAGCCGATCCCATCTGCACCGATCACCAGATCCACCTCGGTAGATTCACCATTCGCAAACTCAACCACCGGTTTCTCATCTGATATAGATACGCCGACGCATTGCATACCCTGATGATAATACTCAGCGGGAAATGCCTCATGCAACTGATGGAACACAGCATCCCATGACGTGAATGGCGTTGAGTCGGGAAAGCGCTGAATCACATCGCCGCGTCGATCCAAAAATTGACGCTCAACGCCGGCTAAACTCAGCGTCGCTTGCGTAGCAATGCCGTGTGCCGCCATCCAGTCCAGCATCTCGTACTGGACAACCAGACCGCCTCCCTTCCCTCTGAGCAAGACTGGCGACTGCTCGTAAATATGCACATCGCAGCCGATACATCGCAAGGCAATACCTGCGGATAATCCTGCAATTGATCCGCCTATGACCGCCACTTTAAATGCCATCGTTCAACTCCAGTTTCAATAGATGTCACGAGAACAGATATCGACCATGTATCCCCGCGCATCATGCCCTATGCCCACTGGTCGAAAAATATTGAATATCTCTCGACCATGTCAACAATCCGTCAGATTTCAAGCCTCAGAGACTCAATACCTGTGCAAAACCCGCAGCACGTTATCCACGAATAAACGCCAGCAGATCCGCATTGATGACGTCGGCATTGACCGTCAGCATGCCATGCGAGAAGCCGGGATAGACCTTGAGCTTGCTGTTCTTGATCAGCTTGGCCTGTAGCTCGACGGCATCTTTATACGGCACCACCTGATCGTCGTCACCCTGGATGCACAGCGTCGGGACGATGATAGCCTTCAGATCTTCGGTCTGATCGGTTTCGGAGAAGGCCTTGATGCCTTCATAGTGCGCCTTGGCACTGCCCATCATGCCCTGACGCCACCAGTTCTGGATGATACCCTGAGATACCTTGGCACCCGGACGGTTGAAACCGTAAAACGGTCCCGATGCCACGTCGAGGAAAAACTGCGAGCGGTTGGCAGCGAGCCCCTTGCGCAAGCCATCGAACACATCGATCGGCAGTCCACCAGGATTGCTGGCGGTCTTGACCATCAGCGGTGGCACGGCACTGACCAGCACCGCCTTGGCGACTCGGCCCTGTGGCTGACCATGCTTGGCGACATAGCGCGCCACCTCACCGCCACCGGTTGAATGGCCGATGTGGACAGCGTTTTTCAGATTCAGGTGTTCAACCACCGCCGAGGCATCGGCCGCATAGTGGTCCATGTCATGTCCGCCGCTGACCTGACTGGAGCGCCCGTGACCACGACGGTCGTGGGCGATGACACGAAAGCCCTGAGCAAGGAAAAACAGCATTTGGGTATCCCAGTCGTCCGAGCTGAGCGGCCAGCCATGATGGAACATGATGGGCTGGGCATCCTTCGAGCCCCAGTCTTTATAGAAAATCTGGGTTCCGTCTTTGGTAGTGACAAATGACATGGTGTCGTCTCCTTGTGGTGGCGTGGATGGTGCCTTGGGTGCTGCGCTTGCGATATGGGTTGCAAATAACGGTGTGGTCGCCATTGCTGCGGCGGCTGTCAGTGCAGTCCTGCGGGAAATACCCTTCGCTCCATTTTTTTCGTCTTCTGGTGTCATGCAAACCTCCTCAGTGGAAACATTCCATTTTGTTTTAAAGTGTTCGGCTCATCTGCATGAACTTATGCGCTGAGTTGACTATTGTTCATGTCCTTGAGATTGTGAAGTGCGCGGTGTGGCATTCACTTCTGACGTTGGCGTACAGCAGATGTGTCTGAGCGTAGGACGCCGTTTACGTCCGAGCAAGAGGCTAGGTGGACACTTCCTATGATGATGGGTTTTAGATAAATTGAAAGGTTTTATACCAATAGAAAAACTATATGAACCATGGCCTACCATCAGGTATTGAGGACGCGTGATGAGTAATGAACTGCTAGAAAAACTGGCAATGATAACGACTTTGATTTTCAATGCCGAAGACCGTGAGGCGCTCAAGGAAGCACTGGAGTCCGGTTGTGTAACACTGGGCTTTGAACGATTCACATTGACCTGCCATGTTGAGCGAGGACGTGGGTTGATTCTGGATTACACACTTTCCACAGTTGGCGGCAGTTTCATGCAGGACTACGACCATTTCAACTGGTTTGACAGTGATCCAAATGCACGGCGCGTGATAGCGGGGACAGCGCCATTCTTTTGGAATACCCGATTAGATCAGTATGCCGATGTACGCAATCGAAGCTACCTCGACTTCCTGCATTCAGTTCAGATGTGCACAGGCCTCTTGATTCCGTTGCCTGATCGACTTGGTAGGGCCAGTGTGATGGGCATGTCTACTTCGACTAACCATTCATTTTCACAAGAAACGGCCTTTGCTGCGATGATTATCGCCAATGCAGGAAAGGCCAAGGCAGAAATGCTGGGGTTGTGTCCACAGATCTCTGTTGATGAGGCGATTGCCATTCGGTCGCTATCACATGTGCAGTTGGAGATTCTAAGATGGGTAGCTGAAGGTAAATCCAACTCCATCATCGCGGGCATCATGGGCCTCAATGAGAGAGCTGTCCGTTATCACGTCAGTCAGATATTGCAGAAGCTGGGTGTTGCAACGCGATCACAGGCCGCTGCGATCTTTGGGGCAGGGAAGGTGTGGTGAGCATGAGGGCTTGTTAACACTTAGTGGTTATATCTTTTGATTGATCAATAAGTTTAATACTTAACAGGCTTTCTTGAGTAAGTAGGTAAATATATTTATAAATCATTACTTAATGTGGACGTACACCGATGGGGTATCTATGCAATTATTTTCGGATCAATGGTTGTTGATTCTTGTGTGATCAGACTAAGGTTTGTTGAGAGTTCAAGGAGAATAATTGTCAGTAAAGTTTTTAGGAGAGGATCGCATTGGAAAAAATGCCTGTTTTAAGGTATTGCATTGGCTAGAAAAATAGTTTAAAAATTGGTCAAAATTAGTTGTTGATAGATGGAAGATCAGCAGCTTAGCTATTTTAATTGTCTAGAACAGAGGGAACTGCTATGACTGTCGAAAAACCATCAGATCAATCCACATCTACACCATGTGCTTGTGTGCCTTGCGTACCCTGTTGGCCAGTACAGCCTCCAATCGTTCCCCCTCAAGTACCTGCAGAGCTGCCGGTTCGAGATTTGATCCCGGGTAGTTCAATCCTCGGCAAAGGGTTCAATATTTTTGGACGCTACAATGCCTCTTCAGCCCGAAAAATGCTTTTCGATACCACTAAACGCACCGATAACTTATGGCAAGACCCGCTCGGGCGATCAACCTATGTCATCCCGGAAAATGTCGATGAGCCACTTCCCATCGGTATGCACGATGGCAGCTCGCATATATTCAGCAGTCGCAGTGATGTTTCCGAGTTTTTTGCGGCTGAGGCGGGTTTGTCGTTAGGTTATAAGGTTTTTTCTGGTGAATTCAAAGCTGCTTTTTCAAGCATCGTGACATCCGTGCAAGACTACAACATGGCGCTGTATACGGTGAAGAGCCGCTCTTATAAATTGCGACTAAAGCATGATTCTGAGGCTAAACTCGAAGAAAGTTTTAAGGAGGCTGCAAGCAAGCTGCCACAAACAGAATTCAATCCGACAGACCATGCCAATGCCTCCGCATTTTACGAATTCTTC
>JASLEL010000298.1 GCA_030151145.1 Aquirhabdus sp.
CGGGGTTTTGTAGTGCTTTTCGATGATCAGAGCCTGCTTGGCGAGCTCAATCAACTCCTGATCATTGAGCGAGAATTTCTGGCGCTCCAGCTTATCGACATCGACGGTGACGGTCGAATGACCCGCCGTACCGCTTGAGCCGTAAATCATCTTTTGATGTTTGCTGCCCAGATTGCGGCGCACGATCGGCTGTTTGCCCAGTTCAAGCAGCGGCTTGGAGAGGTAGAATTCGTCGGGATTGACTGCGCCTTGGACGACCATCTCACCCAGACCGTAAGAGGAGGTGATAAAGACGACATCACGGAAACCGGATTCGGTGTCCAGTGTGAACATGACGCCTGCGGCACCGGTCTCACTGCGCACCATGCGCTGGATGGCTGCCGACAGGGCGACGTCGTGATGGGCATAGCCCTGATGTACGCGGTAAGCGATGGCGCGGTCATTGAACAGCGAAGCAAAGACTTCCTTGATCGCAATCAGCACATTGTCGATGCCACGGATATTGAGGAAGGTTTCCTGCTGGCCTGCGAAGGAGGCATCAGGCAAATCTTCGGCGGTGGCACTGGAGCGGACGGCGACGGCCATATCCGGATTGCCCGCCGAAAGCGCGGCAAATGCAGTGCGGACCTCTTGCTCAAGGGCTGCGGTGAGTGGGGTCTCGACCACCCACTGGCGAATCTGGCTACCGACCCGGTGCAGGGCCTGTACGTCATTGACATTCAGTGTAGACAGGGCGGTTTGGATACGCGCATGCAGACCGCTTTGATCCAGAAATTCACGAAAGGCCTGTGCGGTGGTGGCAAATCCACCAGGCACGCTGACGCCTGCACCAGAGAGATGGCTGATCATTTCGCCCAGTGAGGCATTCTTGCCGCCCACGCGATCGATATCGTTCTTGCCAAGTTTGGCGAGGTCCAGTACACGTGCTTCCAAGATGCAGCTCCCATGGTTGTAGTCGTGATGAGACAAGGCTAGGTCGTCAAAATTTAAATCATCCATCAGCACGATGGTTTTGAATAAAAATGATGGCTTTGAATAAAATTAGTCATCTAAAAAACCAATATGACTAATATAAAGGGTCTGCTCCCACATGACAAATGGCGCAGACATTCCGTTTGAGCAGATTGTGAACGTCAGATGGGGGGTGCCTGACTGAATGGCCGAGTTGCTTGTCCCGTCAAATAGATCATCTGTGCTCAATTGTATCTGCTTGCCATGTCAAAAGCAGGTTCTGCCAAATCGGTGTTACCAAATCTATAAGTAATTCTGCTGATCCAATGCCTGAGCGAATCAGCATGATTTTCGCTGTAACGCACTTAGCTATGCCATGCAAAATCTGGGCATATGCCGAGTCGGTATCAATCGGTATACCTCTGCATAACGGCCATACGTGGATTTTGTGAGCGACAGCATGTATTGAGGCAAGACGGGCTTGGGGCTATAGTAACTGCACAATTTGAATGAGTAGACAGCATGACTGCTTCCATAGGGAATCTGGCGTCCGTGCCAGCGGGGCAAAGATCGCGTCAGCGACGTACGGTATTTTTTATTTCGGACGGTACGGCGATCACGGTTGAGACGCTGGGGCACTCGTTGCTGTCACAGTTTCCGCATGTGGATTTTGACATGCGTATCATTCCTTATGTGGATAATGAAGCCAGTGCCTTTGATGCCGTGGCGGTCATCAATCAAGCCGCACAGGATGACCAGATGCGTCCGCTGGTCTTCGATACGCTGGTGGACCCGGCGGTGCGCGATATCATCAATACCGCATCTGCGTATAATCTCGATGTGTTTGAAGGCATTCTGGGCAAGATCAGTGCGGAGTTAGGCGAGTCGGCGGAGCCGATCGTGGGGAATTCACACGGCGTGGTGGACTCGCAGGATTATAAATCGCGGATTGATGCGGTACATTTTGCGCTCGACAATGACGACGGTGCCCGCACGCGCCAATATGACATGGCTGACATCATCCTGATTGGTGTATCGCGCTCGGGAAAGACACCGACCTGCATCTATATGGCGCTGCAGTTTGGCATTCGTGCCGCCAACTATCCCATCACCGAAGACGATCTGGACGACAACCGTCTGCCCAAGGTCCTCAAGCAATATCGCAATAAGCTCTTTGGCCTGATGATTGATCCTGAGCGGCTGGTCGCGATCCGTGAGGAGCGTAAGGCGGGGAGCCGCTATGCCAGCTTTCAGCAATGTCAGATGGAGCTGCGTGCGATACAGGGCATCTATATCAGCGAAGGGATTCCAAACCTCAATATTTCCAAAATGTCAGTTGAGGAGATCGCCACCCGGATCATCCAGACCATGGGGCTCAAGCGCCGTATCGGTTAATGATCTATTCCGTGGTGGTCCGGCCCGCAAGGAGTATGATCATGAATGTGCGTCATGTCTGTGTTGGTCTACTGGCTGTATCCGGCATCACGGGTGTGGCGCATGCCCTTGATCCTGATCAATTGCCGCAGCGTCCATATCTCTTGGGCAACTGGGATGGTGCAAGAGATGCGCTAGCCCGACAAGGTGTATTATTTAATTTCGGCTATAGCAGCGAAACCGCGTATAACGCTCAAGGCGGC
>JASLEL010000322.1 GCA_030151145.1 Aquirhabdus sp.
CAGACTGAGCTGCAGGAAGGTCTGATGAGTTCGCGTCTGGTGCCATTCTCGCGTCTGGTGCCACGTCTGCAACGTGTGGTCCGTCAGACGGCAACCGAGCTGGGCAAGACGGTTGATTTTGTCGTGCTGAATGCGGAAGGCGAGCTGGATCGCAGCGTGCTGGAGCGGATGATTGCGCCGCTTGAGCATATGCTGCGGAACTCGGTTGACCATGGGCAGGAAGATCCGGATACACGCGTGCGTCTGGGCAAGCCGCAGAAAGGTACGATTACCCTGTCGGTGCAGCGTGAAGGCAATGAGGTCATGCTGACGCTGCAGGATGATGGTGCTGGTATCGCCGTGGAAGCGGTGCGGCAGAAGGCGATTGAGCGTGGCCTGCTGGATGCCGATGCGCATGCCAGTGATGCTGAAGTGCGGCAGCTTATTTTTCATGCGGGACTGTCTACTGCGGCCAAGGTGACACAAATTTCCGGCCGCGGTGTCGGTATGGACGTGGTACAGAGCGAGATCCGCCAGTTAGGTGGTTCGATTGCGGTCAATTCGGTTGAATCGAAAGGTACGACCTTTACCATTCGCTTGCCCCTTACCGTGGCGGTTACAGATGCGCTGCGGGTCCGCGTGGGTGATCGTGTACTGGCGGTTTCTCTGGCACAGATCACCCGTATCGTCCGTGTTGCGCCCAAAGAGCTGGAAGAGCTGTATGGGTCAGGGCAGGAGACGATGACCTTTGATGGCACGTCTTATCGGATGCGCTATCTCGGCGAGCTGATCGGCGGTGGTAATACACCGACGCTGTATGGTCAGTCTTTGCCGCTGCCGGTTCTCTTGGTTGAGCATGATGGTCAGCATACGGCGATTCAGGTGGATCAACTGCTGGGCTCTCGTGAAGAAATCGTCATCAAGCCATTGGGGTTGCAACTGGCGCATGTGTCGACGGTGTCGGGTGCGACGATTCTGGGTGACGGATCGGTGGTGATCATTCTGGATATGATGGCAATCGCGCGGATGGCCATGAGCCATACACGCCATGTATTGGCGGCGGATGTATCAAATGAGCCTGTTCCGGTCATCAAACAGAAGAAAGTCGTCATGGTGGTCGATGACTCTGTGACGGTGCGCAAGGTCACGACCCGTTTGCTCGAACGCAATGGCTATCAGGTGGTACAGGCCAAAGACGGTGTCGATGCCATCAGCAAGCTGGAAGAAGTCCATCCGGACCTGATGCTGCTCGATATCGAAATGCCACGTATGGACGGCTTTGAGGTGATCAATCTGGTCCGCCACAATCCGCGTCTGTCGGAGCTGCCGATCATCATGATTACTTCGCGGACAGGTGAGAAGCATCGCGAACGTGCTTATGGTGCCGGGGTCAATGGTTATATGGGTAAACCTTTCCAGGAGCAGATCCTGCTGGAAAATATCGCTGAACTCTTAGAGGCATCGATGGTCGGCTAATGATAGGGCAAATGGTCGTAAATGGTGGGCTGATTTGCCTGAATGGAGTAAACTGGTCGCATATAGGGATTGTATGCGGTCCATGGCAAGGTGTAGATGCACGATTGCCTGCGTGGGACGATAAGGATATAACCGAGAGTCGTTGCCTTTGGGCATACGGCGGTTGTCTATCGTGTGTTGGGTGGAATAAACGAATTGCGTAGCCATGAGCAGAGGGGGATCGCTGATCCGGCTGTGCCACAGTTATTTATCGTGGCAGACAATCCCTTACAGCGGATCGCATTGGCTGAGGTAGTCGCCCGCAGTGGATTTGAGGTGTTGTATAACATCTCTTCCGAGCGGCTGACGGCTGCCCTGTGTCAGTCGTCACCCAGTCTATGGCTTGTGGATGTCACGGATGAAGATACCGTGCTGGAGGCCATTGGATACGATCAGCCTTTTATGATCGGGATCACGCGTGCGCCATCGCCAGTCCAGCAGCGTGCTTATGCCAGTTGGGTCAATGGGTTTAGTGCCAAGCTGAACAAGCTTTTGGGTGAGGCTCCGCCGCTCTTGATGGAGTTTGTCGAAGAGCCTGAGGTCGTGGCGGTCGATATCCCTGAAGGTCGCTCAGTCAGCACGACTCATTCGAAAATTGAAACGAAGATCGCTGAGACCAAGCGTGCTGAAGCCAAAGGTTCTGAAACTAGACTCTCAGAGACCAGGCTTTCTGAGATTAGACTTCCTGAAACCAAGCCCGATGGCGGTTCGCCTGATGTCGCTAAGTCGACATTGGATATGGCGTTGGATGCCTGGCTTGACGAAGCTGCGGCGACGTTGCCGCAGGCTTCGAATGCTCAAGCCGTGACGGTGAAGACTCCGGCTGCTGATGCCGTTTCTCCTGCACCGGCCTTTGTTGCGCCTGTGGTCTTGCCGGTATCTGCGCCAGCACCTGCGGTTTCAGAGATCGACTGGCAGTATGTCTGTGTACTGGCGGCGTCGATGGGTGGCCCTGAGGCGGTCAAGCGCTTTCTGGATGCGGTACCGATGGATGCGCCTGTCACTTTTGTGCTGGTGCAGCATATCGATGCCAATATGCAGGCGGTATTGCCCCGTATTCTTGGACGGCATAATGTCTGGCATTTCAAGACTGAAAAAGACTTTGCCACTAATCCAGCCCAGCCGTCGCTATATCTGCAGCGTGGACATGTGTTGATTGTGCCGGCCTTGCGCCAGATCCGCTTTGGCAGTCAGGGCGAGGTGTATGCCGATGAGCATATTCAGTCTGATCCGCTGATGTATGAGCCTTGGCCGGGTATTTACCGGCCTTCGATCGACGAGGTGATGCGACGGGCAGCCGAAGCCTATGGCACACGCCTGATCACCATTGTGTTTAGCGGTATGGGTGATGATGGCAGTGCTGCGGTGCTTGAAGTCAATGAGCGTCAGGGTCAGGTCTGGGCGCAGACCGCAGACAGCTGTGTCTGTGCGAGTCAGCCCGACAGCGTGCGCGAAGCAGGGCATGTGGAGTTTAATGGCACGCCGGAAGCATTGGCGCGCTATCTGGCAGCCATGGTGGCCATCGCAAAATCAGCTTGAGTGTGAAAACCCGCCAGATTTTTGGTGCGGGTCATAGATTGTCTATGGCGTAGTCTACTGGTACAGGGCTAAAAACAACGTGAAAGAACAACGAGGACAGGTAAGTCAGTCATGAAGGAATCAAGCCAAACTCGCCAGCCAGCTGCTGCGCATGATGATGTGCACCGCCAGCAACTGGGGGCACTGCTCACCACATCCGGTGTATTGGATCTCTATCTACTCAAGGTGGCCGACGGGCAGACTTGGGTGCTACCACAGACCTTGGTTCAGGGCATTCTGAACTGGGATAAACCTCAGGCGACAGGTGTGCCCGTGACATGGCAGGATCAGCCGATTCCATTGGTGGCAGAGACCGCCAAAATGCGTGCTGCGCTGGTCATTGAAGGGGTGCAAGAGCATTGCCTGTATGCGATCGCCTTGTTGCAGGCCCCTGAGCAGATTCGGGTGCGGATTTCAGCGATGAAAGATGTCGATGCCGGAGATTCGGCGACGGCCCATCAGGAGCGTCGTTACGTCTATCAGTATGTCAAACACGATGATGCCCTGTGGATCGTACCGGATCTGGAGTTGCTCGAGCTGGATCTGTCCAAAACCGCAGCTTCCTGAGGCGTATGTGGTTTAAATGCCAGAGCAGGGCTGAAGCCGTGTTAAGCCAGTGGCTTATGGGCTTGAGTATATCTGCTTGGGTTGAGTACATGACTTTGAGGCGTCAATCACATGCAGGTAGACCACACCGATATCCATCAGGATTCGCGACCTGATCGCTGGTCCTGGCTGGTGCGTGTTTTTCACTGGCTTAGTCTGGTCTGGCTGGTCGCAGTCTATGTGCTGATTATGCTATACGGCAGTGCCGACGATGGTGACGCCTATCTGGCTTGGCATAAGGCACTGGGTGTGAGTTTTGCGATCTGGATATTGGCGCGTGCCCTCAACCGACTATGGACGCGCGCACCTGTGGCGTTGTTGGCACTCACCGATCTTGATCGCTGGGCCAACCGTCTGGCGCATGTGGTACATGTGCTGCTGTATGCGTTGATGCTGCTAATGCCATTGACGGGCTTTTTGATGACCGAATATGACGGGCGTACGGTGAGCCTGTTTGGCCTCCTGACGATTCCACTTTTGGTGACGCCAGATACAGATATACATGACGCGCTGTATGACCTGCATGGCGGGCTGTGCTGGAGTTTGCTGCTGGGTCTGACTGCGTTGCATGTGTTGGCGGCGATTTATCATCAGTGGGTGCGTCGCGACGGTTTAATGCGCCGTATGCTGTGATGGGGCGCAATAACGGCGATAGCGCCTAAGGCATAGCCCTTAACTCACAAAGTCGCTGACATCTCCGAGTCCTTCGCGGACGACGCTGGCTTCATCACCCGTCAGGTCGATGATGCTGGTTTCACCTAAAGTACCATCTCCTGCATCTATAAATACATCTACCAGTTTGTCCAGCCGATCCGCAATTTCATAGACATCAATCATCGGCAGACTCTGTTCGGGCAGGATCAGGGTGGTGGTGAGCATGGGCTCTCCCAGCGCGCTGAGTAAAGCTTGACAGACCGGATGGGTCGGTACGCGGATGCCGATGGTCTTACGTTTGGGATGCATGAGGCGTTTAGGCACCTCACTGGTTGCGGCCAGAATAAATGTATAGGGTCCCGGCGTGTGGTTTTTGAGCAGGCGGTAGGTGGCGTTATCCACTTTGGCATAGGTGGCGATTTCTGATAGATCGCGGCACATCAGAGTGTACTGGTGCTGATTGGGTAAACGGCGGATGCGCGCGATACGCTCCATGGCGTCTTTGTTGCCGATCTGACAGCCGAGTGCGTAGGTCGAGTCTGTCGGATAGACGACTACACTCCCGCTCTGAATGCGGTTGACGGCCTGCTGGATGAGCCGATCCTGCGGGTCGGTTGGATGTACATACAGATGAAGCATGTTGAAAATCCTGATCTGACAATGTGGAGGGCGGTTGATGACCGCCACTCCGGTGCATTCACATGCGTTGCGGTTTTGCCGCGTGTCACGAATGCCGATTAAAGTCCTTTTAGCAGTTTATTGGGTCTATCTGTCTGGTAGGTCTGACAAATGTGCTATCCCCTGATACGACCATTCCTCTGGAATGATCATAGCGCCAGCGTCGATGAAAGTACAATCACCATCTGCAATGGTATCTGCAGCAAGAATCGTGCAGGATGATGAGTACGGGCGTTTGTTATTCTAAAACGCCCGGATGTGTATTGGGCGGGTGATTAAAAGCGATCGGTCGCTTCTATCAATGCATCGGTAATGCCGGGTTCGGATAGCGCATGTCCGGCATCACTGATGATTTTCAGTTCAGCTTCCGGCCAAGCGCGGTGCAGTGCCCAGGCACTCTCGGCGGGGCAGACCACATCGTAGCGACCCTGTACGATGATGGCAGGGATGTGACGGATGGTGTGGACCTGCTCAAGCAGAAAATTATCAGTGTCAAAGAAGCCGTGATGCGTAAAGTAGTGACATTCGATCCGGGCAAAGGCATCGGCAAAGGCATCACTGCCGTAGTGGTCGATCACATAAGGATCGGGGATGAGCTTGGATGTAGAGCCTTCCCAGATCGCCCATGCTTTGGCTGCGGTTTGCCGTGTAGCGGCATCGGGTGAGGTCAGGCGTCGATAATAGGCCTGCACCAGATCATCCCGCTCAGCTAAAGGAATCGGGGCGAGATAAGCCTCCCATGCATCGGGATACAGACGTGAGGCCCCTTCCTGATAAAACCAGTCAATTTCGCGCTTGCGCAAGAGAAAAATGCCGCGCAAAAAGAAAGCAGTACAGGCCTTGGGATGGCGTATGCCGTAGGCGAGGGCCAGTGTTGAGCCCCAGGAGCCACCAAATACCGCCCAGCGGTCTATGCCGAGATGAGCCCGCAGACGCTCAATATCGGCGACCAGATCCCAGGTGCTATTGTCCCGAAGCTCGGCAAATGGTGTGCTCTGACCACAGCCCCGTTGATCAAAGGCGATCACGCGCCATTTCTGGGGGTTGAAATAGCGATGATATTGCGGCTGTATCCCTCCGCCCGGTCCACCATGTAAAAAAACCACGGGACGGCCGTTCGGATTGCCGGATTGCTCATAATGCAGGGTGTGCAGGTCTGAGACTTGAAGTTTGCCGCTGTCATACGGCGTGATTTCTGGATAGAGTGTGCGCATGGTCAACCTATGGCGTCGGATCGTAATGAGGGTGATGGTATAATGGCCGAGACCTTGATCAAGCTTAAGAATAACGGCATTTATTTCAGCAGGATGTAATTTGTTTGTTTAAATTGTCCGGTGCGCGCTCGGACCAGATGGATGGCAGGATCTGTTGGATATGCTGCGGTGCAGGGCTTGAGGGGAAATACTGGGGGACGTTATCGCATGCAATCACAAAAAACGTCGAAAAATTATGCGAAATAAGCTGTACATGCTTTGACAGGCAGGGCTGGGTCTAGTAAAATTCGCGCCCTGCTCATCTTGGTTGGGAAGGGGATGTCATGGAAAATGTAACCTCGCCCGGACGTTCAGTGTCAGTTGGACATGATTTTCCGGAACACATTGAACCTTTCAAATGGGCAGAATCCGGCTTTGTCTGGCAAGGTCGTGTACCCTTAAGCCGTTTTCCACGGCTTGCTGTGGATGTGGCGGGTGATGCCGGTCAGATCGGTCTGGATGTGATGTGCCGGTTGTCGCTGGA
>JASLEL010000354.1 GCA_030151145.1 Aquirhabdus sp.
CCAATGGTCAGATGATCGCACCCGTCGAGGGCAAGGCGTACGAAGCGGGTGTCAAGGGAAGCTGGCTGAATAACCGTCTGACTGGATCGGTTGCGCTGTTTAAGACGCGGCAGGATAATTATCCACTCAGGGCGTCGGACTCAGCCTCGATCATCAAGCGTTATTTCGTCGGTGATTTGGAGTCACAGGGCTTTGAGCTGAATCTGGCAGGCAAGATCACTGATGATATCAACCTGATCGCAGGCTATACGCAGGTGCGCATGATCGATGCCCTGACAGATAGCCGCACGCGCACCTATCTGCCCAATCGCATGTTTAATCTCCTGACCACCTATCAGTTTCCGCAGTTACCTGCACTCAAAGTCGGTGCAGGGGTGAGCTGGCAGGACAAGACCTCGCAGGACATCACGGGGACGGCCTATGTGGGCAGTACCGCTGTGCCGTATGCCGGGACGATCCGTCAGGGCAGCTACGCCTTGCTGAATCTCATGAGCAGTTATGACATCAACAGTCATGTGAAAGTGCAGTTCAATGGTGCCAATGTGACCAATAAAAAATATCTCAATAGCTTCCCGGATGGGTCGGGCTACTACGGTGCGCCTGCCAATTATACCCTCAGTCTGAAGTTTAATTATTGAGGATGAGGAATCAACATGGCACGTGTGCGTCCGCACGAACGCTGGATGATTGCTTCACGCAGTCTGGCAGCCATCGCTGGTGGCTATGTACTGACGGCAGAGGCGGTGATGTGGCTGGCCCGTCTGCTGCCCGAGCCCCGTGTGGATGCAGTGCTGCTGGCGAGCTTCCTGAGCTATCCGCTGTATCTCGTGGTGATCCTGTGGGCTTTTATAGCAAGAAGCACATGGCGGCTGTGGTGGAGCATCCTGATACCCGTCGCTGTTATGACACTGGCGCGTCTGCTGTGGTGGTCATGAGGGTGGCTGCCATGAGACGCGGGATCTATCGCAGGGTGTATCGCAGCAAGGTGATGAGATGAAAAAAAGCATACGGCAATCCATGGCATGGCTGCATGGCTGGGTCGGGCTGATGCTGGGGTGGGTACTGTTTGTCATTTTCGCCCTCGGCAGTCTGACGTACTTTAAGTCCGAAATCACAGCGTGGATGCAGCCTGAGCGGCTTGCGATCCCGCGTGTCGATCCGGCTGTTGCGGCTGAGGTGGGTGCACGAGCCCTGCAGAGCATGGCACCGGATGCCGAGCGCTGGTATCTGGCGCTGCCATCCGAGCGCATGCGAGCGATGCTGGCGTACTGGCAGGATGCGGGACCGCAGGGTGGCTTTCATCAGGTATGGATCAACCCTGAGTCCGGGCGTCCGGTGATGGCGCGAGAGAGCTTGGGCGGTGAGTTCTTTTACCAGATGCACTATGAGTTGTACGGTCTGCCGGGGGTGACCGGACGCATCATCGTCGGTATTGCTGCCATGGCCATGCTGGTGGCATTGGTGAGTGGTGTGATTACCCATCGCAAGATCTTTCAGGATTTCTTTACACTTCGGCTGTTTCGCGGTATGCGTTCGTGGCTGGATCTGCATAATGTCACCGCAGTGGTGGCGCTGCCGTTTTATCTGGTGATCACCTATACCGGGTTGATGATTTTTTTCTACCTCTATATGCCATGGGGCATCATGGCGCGCTATGGCGCGGATGCGGGCAAGCTCTTTGATGAGGTACAGCGCAGTCCGGCGTTTATCGCGCGGTCGGCGTTGCCTGAGCAACATGCTTCTGATCGTCAGTCCAAGGTGCTGCCACAGATACTGCAGCAGGCCAGTCAGGTCTGGGGGACGGGTGAGCTGGGCGCGGTCGAGGTTGTCTCACCGCCGCATCATCCGGCGACCGTGATCGTCAGTCGCCGCCCGCATACCATGCTCAATGATCGGATGGGTGCCTCGCTGGCCTTTGATGCCACAAGCGGCGCACCTCTGCCGAATCCGGCCAACACTCATGGCATGGCGGAAGCTGCGGGCGTGATGTATGGTCTGCACGAGGCGCATTTTGCCAGCCTGCCGCTGCGTGGCTTGCTCTGCCTGACGGGGTTGCTCGGTGCCGCGATGATCGCGACAGGATTGATCCTCTGGAGTGGTAAGCGTCTGGCGCGATTACCGGACCGTGCGCGTGTGCCGCTGGGCTATCGCTTGGTCGAAGGGCTGAATGTCATGGTGATCGCCGGATTGCCATTGTCGATCGCGGTTTATCTCTGTCTCAATCGCATCCTGCCGGTCGCGTGGCCTGCACGGGCCGAGTGGGAGGTGGGTGGTTTCTTTGCTGTATGGTTGTTGGCCGGGATACATGCTTTGGTCCGGCGGGTGCCGCGAGGTCAGATCTGGCGTGAGCAGGTGTATCTGATCGCACTGGCATATGCCGCGATCCCGGTTTGCGATCTGTTGCTGAACCAGAGCGGATGGCAGCACGCTGTCGGATCAAGTGTGCTGTGGGGCGTGGATACGGTGGCCTTGGCTGTGGCGCTGATCGTGTGGGGTGGACTGGTGGCACTGGATCGTATGCGAGGGCATCAGCGCACGCTTGAGCTGCAAGAGAGGATCTCCTGATGGTATTGGCATTGATCTGTGCTTATTGCGGATGGTGGCTCTTGTATCGGGCAATGTCGCAATCTCTGTCAAGCTTGGGCTCAAGATCAAAGGCAGGACTACGGGGTGTTGGCGCGATGTTGCTCGTCTGTGCTTTAGGGGCGAGTGTCTGGCAATGGGGAGCATCGGTGGGCTTTGCGGCGTGGTGGATTTTGCTTGCGCTCAGTGCGTGGAGCCTGACGATCATCATGGCATTCAGGCGTCACATCGCGCGTATGTCAGGATGATGCGTATCCGCATGTAAACCGCGTATCTGTAGATGCCTGTAGGCATGCGTGTTCGTTACAGTAGATACATTTGCTAAAATTTTCCTGCGATTTTCCAACGGACTTGACAATCTTTCTGGTCGGATCGGTGTGCATGATGAAGACATGCTCCGGTTACCACTGGATCTGAAAATCAACGTGGAGATTGTCGTATGAAACGTTTACTGCTGGGTCTATCGATGTGTGCCGCACTGCTGGGCGTGAGTTCGACCAGTTCGGCGGATGTACGTTGTTATGGCTATCCCTATGAGCACTGTGTCCGCTATGTCCATCATCCGGTCTATTATGGTCCGGCGTATTACGGCCCTGCGTATTATGGTCCTGGCTATTACAGACCCTATTACCGACCCGTCTACTATGGTCCCTATTGGCACCATCGCTACTGGCATCGCCACTATTACGGTGGTCCGGCCATCATCATTCGTCCTTAAGCGTGCAGTTTGATTTTGAGATGACACGAGATATCTTGATTGCACTGTAATGCGTGGATGAATACCAGAAAATCTGAAGGTCTATCCTCATGGGGTGGACCTTTTTCATGACCACTGCACATCGCTGGGCTGCGGCTCAACGTCGATTTAGGGCACAGCCGAGTACCACTTGGTGCCGTCCGTATCAACTTCAACTTTGGCTGACTGCTGGGCTACGAGATAGTTCAGATGGGCAATGGATTCGCCGGTGGCCAGACTC
>JASLEL010000358.1 GCA_030151145.1 Aquirhabdus sp.
TCTTGATCCTTATGCCACTGGGCAGCGTCTGGGGCTGCTGCTGGGCTTTTGTCGTCTATTTTTTTATTGTTGTCTTGCTGAATGCCATCCTCTATCTTAATAAAGGGGTGTTTAAGATAAGGTACGGACGATCAGAGCACGCGACTCTGAAATTGCCGCAAGAGGAAAAGTGGACTCGTCACACGCGGCAGATGCAGCGGTGGTATCCAGCCCCCCGCCAGATCCACCCGATGCAGACGCGCCTCCATGACTGCACCCAAGCCCATCTCATGCAGGGGATCATGGGCTGTCCCGGTAAAGTGTAAGTCCATCTCGACTTGTCGGACTTCAATCGGCAGCTCGACCGGGGTAAAACGCACCTCGCGCGGCAGAGACAGCCCGATACTGCCCAAGACATTACGATGTGGCAGGCCGAGGATCGGCGGTGCATCCAGCAATACCTCACCCAGCGTGGCCTTCATCTCGATCAGCGTCTGCCCCCGGCGTGAGGCGCGCGTCTGAATCACGTCACCATCCTGTCGCCAGTCGATCTCGCCCATTTTCTTGGGGTAGCCTAGCAGCTCGCGGCCCAAAATCATGGCGCGGTCATCATCCAGAATCATCCACGGACAGTAGATGCCATCGCCGCGCCATGTCTGGACGTGCACGAAGAGTCCCGCCTCATGATAGGCCCCGGTATAGACATTATCCGGAAAATACGCGCAGAACAAATCAGCGCGATGCGGTTCGGAGAGTGTGATCCCACGGGGTAGAAAGCGCGCCATTTTTTGTGTATCGACCTCAACCACGGCGGTGAGGTAATGGGCATTGTGGTAGAGCTTGCCGCCTAAATTGGCAAGCCGCAAAGGGGTAGCCAGATCATCACGTAATTGTTTAAACATGGTCGCCTCTTATGTCAGTCGCGAAAAGATGTGTTTGAGCATGGGAAGCAATACCGCGCGCGGCGTATAGCGACCACCGAGCGTCTGTGCTTGTGCCAGCCACCCCGGAATCACGATGCGACGGTTGCGCTGCATACCGTCTACCGCCTCACGGGCCACCCGCTCGGCACTGACCCAGACCAGTGATCCGCCAATGCTGTCGATCTTGGTGACGCCCGCCACCTCGGTAAATCCCGTGCGGGTCGGGCCGGGGGCGAGCAAGGTACAGGTCACGCCCGTACCATGCAGCTCACTGTGCAGCGACTCAGCGAATGAGTTCGCAAAGGCTTTACTCGCCGCATAAGTGGCATTGGCAGGGGTAGGCTGATGACCCGAGGTCGATCCAACGATGAGGATGCTGCCGGACTTGCGCCGGATCATGCCGGGCAGCAGCGCCAATGTCAGATCATGGACCGCCACCACATTCAGCTCGACCTCTTCGCGTTCCCGCGCAGGATCCAGCGTTGCCAGCGCACCAAAGGTCGCAAAGCCTGCGTTGTTGCAGAGAATGACGATCTCGCGGGTTGCCAGTGTCTCGGCCAATCTTTGACGGGCATCGCGATCAGCCAGATCACAGGGCAGTACCTCGACGGTGACGCCATAGGCGGTCGTCAGCTCAAGCGCCAGAGACTTAAGCTTGTCGGCACGACGTGCGATCAGGATCAGATGATGGCCGAGGGCAGCAAGCTCACGTGCCAGTGCCTCGCCTATGCCAGAAGAAGCACCAGTAATAACGGCGCGGGAAGTCGGTGTAGGGACAGGAAAACTCATAACGCAGACTCATCAGAAGGATGGTCCACACAGTATCGACGTTCATAGACTTGTGCGTGAGCGGCGATCATGCCATCATGGTTATCATTTTAGGCCATAGCATCCTGTGCTGATATGAAAGACATCTACGGTCTATCCCAAGCCTCCATCCCGGTATCCTATGTACAGATCCTGCTGGAGATTGCGGAGGATCGCGGCATCGCACCTGCGCGACTCATGGCCCAGAGTAAGTTCCCCATCAGCGTTCTGACCGTCGCAGATGGCCGCGTGACGCCGCGCCAATGGTCGCGTCTGGTGCTCGATGCCATGCGGTTGACCGATGATGAGGGACTGGGCTGCGAGTACGGCCTGCGCTTAAGACCGACTGCACACGGCGTGCTGGGCTTTGCGCTGATGAGCTGCGCCACGCTAGGGCAGGCACTTGCACTAGCAGAGACCTTTTCGACCATGCGCCTGCGCGACTATCGTGCGACGCTGACCAGCCACGGCGATCAGACCATCATCACCCTGATCCAGACCCATCCGATCGCAGCCAGTGGTGAGCATTTACTGCTGCTACGACGTTTTTTTCATGAATGCCTGCTGTTTGGCATGACACAGGCCGGACGCGCTCTGACCGGTGCGGATTCAGCCGACATCGAAGTCTGGGTGGACTGGTCCGAGCCTGCGTACCATGCCCGCTACCGCGACCGGCTGCCTGCCATGCACTTTGATCATGTGGCCTGTGAAGTGCGTTTTCCGACCTCCGCCCTGGAGTTGCCCTTACTGATGGCCGATCCGATGGCGTTTCAGCAAGCACTGGCCCAGTGTGAACAGGAGCGTATCCGCTATGCCGAGACCATTGACGATCTGATTGGCAGGGTCAAAGCCGAATTAAGACTCTCTCCGCAGCGCGGGTATCCCGATCTGGGTGCGATTGCCGCGTGCCTGTATATGTCAGAACGCACGCTCAAGCGACGCCTGCACAGCCTTGGTACCAGCTATCTGGAGATCCTCGATCACGTCAGACTGCAGGAAGCTCAAAAGCAGCTCGCTACCACCGAGCTCGACATACAGGCCATCGCCGAATATCTGGGCTATGTCGCACCTGCTAATTTCACCCGTGCATTTAAACGCTGGACGGGTGAGACACCGAGTGCCTATCGGGCGCGTCAGACTGCCCCTTAGTCGTTCCGCTGTTGCCATACCCGGATCTGACCGCGCCATTTATTCACCAAAACCACTCATCCACCTGTCAAAATTTGTGCTTTTTGGTTATTGACAATACTCCATGTCAAAGTTTACATTGAGCCCAGCTTAATTTAAACACTGTTCAATATGGCTGAAATTCTGGAAACCCGCTGGGGCGACAAGACCAGTCGCCGGATCGACATCCTCAACGCCGCACGCATGCAGCTTGAGACGGTCGGCTATACGGGATTAAACATCCGTAGCGTAGCCCAAGCCGCTGGCATCAGCCCCGGCCTCGTCTACAGCTATTTCGCCAATAAAGAAGAGCTGTTTGCCACGCTTTACGCCGAGCGGCTGGCGGCATTTAAAGTCGAAGCCGAGCTCCTCTGTCAGCAGGTGCAGACCACCGATGCGCTGTTGGTCGCACTGCTGCGTGCTTATCTGCCGGTCTACCAGACCTATGGCCGTGACTACAATCTCTTTAGCCTCCTGCGCAAGCCCGATCAGTTCTCGCTCGAGATCCGCGAAGGACTGACCCAGACGGCCATCGCCCTCATGAGTATGCTGTATACCCATACACAGACGCTTGCCGCCGCTGAGGGCATCGTCCTTGCAGATTTGCCGCAGCCCGCCTTGGTGCTGCCGAGCTTCTGGATCATCTTAAACGGTCTAGCCAATCACTACGCCGGTGACCGTCAGCATGTCTACGGTCATGATCAGGACAGCATGGCAGGCTTTATTGCCCAGACGTTCTGGCTGGGGCTCAAAAGTCTTGCAGCGACCACGGCCATACAAGCGGGTACTCAACCACCTGCAACGACACCCGATCCAGCATCACCAAACACCAAACCCACGCTGTAAATGGAGGAGCGCGTTATGACATCTCAAATATCCCTGCAAGGTCGCGTCGTCGCCATCAGTGGCGGCGGGCGCGGTATTGGTCTTGCGACCGCACAAGCCTTTACCAAAGCCGGTGCGCGCGTCGCCATCGGCGATATTGATACGGCACTTGCCCAGCAGGCCGCACAAAAACTCGGCGGCTACGGCGGCTATCTAGATGTACGTGATCCGTTGGCTTTTATCGACTTTATCCATGCCGCGGAGGAAGCGCTGGGACCCGTCGATATCTTGGTCAATAATGCCGGCATCATGCCGATGGGTGCTTTTCTTGAAGAAACCCAAGCCATCAGCGATGCCCAGATCGACATCAATCTGCGCGGCGTGATCCATGGCATGAAGGCCGTACTGCCCGGTATGCAGGTGCGCGGGCGCGGCCATATCGTCAATGTCGCCTCACTGGCAGGTAAATTTCCCATACCCGGTGCCAGTGTCTACTGCGCGACCAAATACGCCGTGGTCGGCCTGACCGCCGCCATGCGACAGGAGCTGCGCGATACGCCCATCGGGATCTCGGTGGTCATGCCCTCAAAGGTACGTACCGAACTGTCCTCCGGCACGGGTGACGATGTCCCAATCCCGACCGTCGATCCCGCAGATGTCGCCGACGCCATCCTCGCTGCTGTGCAGGACAATCTGCCCGAGGTCGCCGTACCGCGCTATATGACGACTGCACCTGCCGCCTATGGACTGGTGCCGCACTGGCTGGACATGCGTCTGCGCCGCCTGGTCAAGGACAACCGTATCCTCACGGCACTGGACCGCAAAGCCCGCCAAAACTACGAAAACCGCATCAATCAACTGGCTAAAGACACCCCCAAATCCGCCACCCCCAGCCGTTCAGCGAGAGCCGTAAAACCATGAATGCCAAAGCGCCTATTCAAAACCAACCGATTGCCACTTTTGACGTCGCCGTACTCGGTGCCGGCTTTGCCGGGATCGGCGCTGCCATCAAGCTGCTTGAGGCTGGATTCACCAACTTTGCCGTGTTTGAAAAAGCCACCGAGGTCGGCGGGGTCTGGCGCGAGAACACCTATCCGGGCTGTGCCTGCGATGTGCCGTCTTCGCTGTATTCGTATTCTTTTGCGCCCAATCCGCACTGGAGTCGTGTCTTTGCGCGTCAGGCCGAGATCAAGACCTATCTTGAGCGGACCGCCATCAACTTTGGCGTCATGCCCTATATCCGTTTTGGGCACGAGATGCACGAGGCGGTCTGGGACGATGCCGCCAAGCATTGGGTGATCCACACCTCCAAAGGTATTTTTCATGCCCGCTTTACCATCATGGCCGGTGGCCCAATGCATGAGCCGGTCTATCCCAAGATCAAAGGCCTCAAGGAATTTAAAGGCACGCTGTTTCACTCGGCACGCTGGAATCACGACATCAACCTGACGGGCAAACGCGTCGCCGTGATCGGCGCGGGGGCTTCGGCGATTCAGTTTGTCCCTGAGATCCAGCCCAAGGTCGCCAAGCTGACCCTGATCCAGCGCACCCCGCAGTGGGTCTTGCCCAAGATGGACCCCAGCCTGCCTCGGCCTGCACAAATCCTCTTTGACCGTCTGCCAGTGGCGCTCAAGCTGCTGCGTGGCGGTGTCTATGGCGTGTTTGAGTCGCTCAACAGCAGCGCACATCACCCGGTCCTGATCAGCAAACTGGAACGCATCGCCCGCTGGAATATCAACCACAGTATCAAAGATAAAACCCTGCGCAAGAAGCTCACACCCGACTTCACCCTAGGCTGCAAGCGTATCCTGCAGTCCAACAACTGGTATCCGGCACTGGCGCAAGCGAATGTCGAGGTCCTGCGCACGGGCGTGCAGGAAATTCGCGGCAATACCATCATCACCGCAGACGGCAGCCAGCATGAGGTGGATGTCATTATTCTGGGTACTGGCTTTGAGATCAGCAATCCGCCAATTGCGCGTCAGATTCGCGGCGTCACGGGGCAGACCATGGACGAGGTCTGGCAGGGCAGTCCGATCGGCTACTTGGGCACCATGACGGCAGGCTGTCCAAACGGCTTTATCATGTTTGGTCCCAATATCGCCGTCAGTTCCTCGGCGATCATCATCATTGAAGCGCAGCTTGCCTTCATCATGGATGCGCTCAAGAAAGCCCGCCGCGACAATATCATGACCCTAGAGGTCGATCCCCAGCGGCAGGCACAATACAACGCCGAGATCCAGAAAGCCCTCGCGGGTACCGTGTGGAATACGGGCGGCTGTAAAAGCTACTTCATCGATGTCAATGGTCGCAACAGCACACTGTGGCCGTGGACCACCTTTGAGATGCGCCGTCGCCTCGCCACCTGTGAGCTGAAGGACTTCATCATCAATCGCGATATCTCGCCTGAAAACGCCAAGACGCTGGGAGTGGTGGCATGACCGTACAGCAGACGCATCTGGCACAAGCGACCACACAGCATATCGCGGTAGATGCCACCTTGGCGCAAGCCCTGAATGCCGCCTTGGTCAAAAGCGCATTGCGATCCAGTTTTAAACTTGCCTGTCGCCTACCCGTCCCTTTGACCGCGGCCCGTCGGGGGCTGGAGCTGGGCTCGCGGCTGTTTATCCCGCGTGCAGGCGTTGCGTTTCAGCCCGTGACTCTGGGCGGTGTGGCCGCCGAAATCCTCTACCCCAAAGGCCAGTCGCCATCGGCCACCACAGGGCAGGTCGTGCTGCATCTGCATGGTGGGGCGTTCTTTGCCGGATCATCACGCAGTCATCGGGCCATGGGCAGCGAGTTTGTGGCGCGCTCAGGGGCCGTCGTCTATATGCTCGACTATCGGCGTGCGCCTGAGCATGTCTATCCGGCAGCGCTGGATGATGCGCGTAAAGCCTATCAGGCGTTGCTTGCCATGGGCTATCGTCCTGATCAGATCGTGCTGGGTGGGGATTCGGGCGGATGCGCGCTGATCCTGGCGCTGTGTATTGCCTTGCGTGATGAAGGTGTGTCGCTCCCCGCTGGGATGGTCATGATCTCGCCTTATGTCGATCTGACTCTGACTGCGCCGTCAGTGGGCGCCAATCGCACACAAGACCCCATGATCGCCATGCTGGCACTGGCACGCGGTGGTGACAGCTACCGGGGCAATATCCCGGCAACCGACCCGCGTGTCTCACCGCTCTTTGCCAGTTTGCAGGGTCTGCCGCCGATGCTGATCCAAGTGGGCAGCACCGAGATCCTGCTCGACGATGCCACACGGCTTGCGGCACGCGCGCAGTCTGCCGGCGTCGCAGCCGAATGCCAGATCTATGACGGCATGTGGCATAACTTCCAGATGTTTAATCTGCTGATCAAGGCCGCAGATCAGGCGCTGGATGAGATCGCCGCATTTATCCGTCGCCTATGACGTATCGTGCATCAGGGAAAGTCAGCCTTTCCCTGATGACTGTGACTCATGCCAGCGTCTGCGCTGAGCACAGTGTTGTAAAAGGATAATAGCGGCATCCAACTCATAAACTGGCGGTTGATTGGCAAAAAGCGAACGTTTCATCAGTTCATGCACGACACTGTCCTCAAGATTGGAATCAGTGACCCCATCGCTATAAGAATTCAAATCCTGAAAAAACCAATGATCCGGATAGTCTGGCTAGATACCTTTACCCAGATACACCATCGTCTCCATGATCGGCCATAACGCGTCAGAACCAAGATAGTACAGATCGAAATAGCCCTGACCAACAACGAGATCAGTCACCGCGACAGGACTTGGCGGCATTGGTTCGATATATTTTTCTGTCATGCCTTAATTTCCCTGCCCATGCATCAGCCATGGCAGCACCCATGCCGCAATCAACCCCAAAATCAGCGGCATCACCCCATATAAAAACAGCATCAATAGCGCACTGCGTTTCCCCATGATGCGCACCTCGTTCCGTCATCCTTCAAATATAGATAAATCCACCGCAAGACGGTTATTTCTGATCTTCATTATGTAACATCATGTTATTAAATTGTCACATTATTAGCGTACCCTTAGTGCCCTATATGCGATAAGTACCTATGTTAAAAGGATTTTATAACTCTTTTCCGTGAAATGGTTCGCATATTTTGCTGCACATGATTTTTCCTTATTTTACTTTCCAGTCGAGAATTCACATGATGACCCGTGTACGCCCGATCACGCTTGCGATCCGTAGCATACTGGCTGTTGCCCTGATCGGCGGACTGACCGCCTGCGGCAGCTCCGATAATAACGCTGCTGCACCGACGCCAGCACCTGCTCCTGCGCCGACCCCAGCACCAGTCGCCGACATCACCAAAGTCCAAAACGTCGTCGTGATCTATCTGGAAAACCGCTCTTTCGACAATCTGTTCGGCAACTTCCCGGGTGCCAACGGCATCAAGAACGTGACCGCCGCCAATGCGCAGGTCGATTTTGACGGCAAGACTGTACTGGCCAAACTGCCAGCCGTCTGGGGCAGTACCTCTGATCCCGCCTTAAGTCAGGTCAGCACACTGGCGAACGCCCCATACCCACTGGACAGCGCACCGATCAGCAGCACCATGGGTGTAGTCGGTCCGGATCTGGTCCACCGCTTCTACCAGAACCAGATGCAGATCAATGGCGGAAAAAATAACATGTTCGCCGCGTACTCCAACCGTGGCGGCTATGTCATGGGTTATTTCAACAACGTGGCTAACCTGAACCTGTACAAGCTCGCCCAGCAATACACACTGGCAGACAACTTCTTCCAGGGTGCTTTCGGCGGCTCGTTCCTGAACCACCAGTATCTGGTCTGTGCTTGTGCGCCAACCTATCCGAATGCCCCAGCCAGCGAAATCTCCAAAGTAGACGCAACCGGCAAGGCCCTCGTGATCGATCCGACCACTCCAGCCAGCGCCCTGACTGGTCCGGTCAAGTTCGTTCAGGACGGCTCGACCACGCCTGATGGCTATGCAGTCAACACCATCCTGCCACCATACCAGCCAAGTGCCGCACCATCCGCACCAGGTCAAGACCCGCGTCTGGCTAACCCGGCAGGCGATGCCTACGAAGGCTCTGCGGTACTGCCTCCAATCGACTCCACCAAATTCACCACCATCGGTGACACCCTCACC
>JASLEL010000022.1 GCA_030151145.1 Aquirhabdus sp.
GCAGAAGAACATACCGAGGAAATTCTATAAATTTTAGATAGGCAGGCTTTCGTAATACCAATCAAACTTGTTGGTAGATTTCCATCGAGAAAGCAAAAATTACAAATAATTTATATCCATATTTATCAAATACTTATATTAATATTATTTTGTTGGTATTTTTGTTGGTATAAGAAAAACACGAGCCAATAATTTTTATTATTTTTCAATTATTTAAATAAACAAATAGCCTCCCTCTCTCGCCAATTGCTGTACCGATATCATCCAATATCGTCTATAAAACCCGGAGTATGTCATGACTCTGGGTTTTTTATTGCCTGATGAAATCCTCATCCGGCAGAATCTGCGCGGTCCGGTGGATATGCCCGCATCCTGCGCTCATATCCTACCTCCACGCTCTCATCTCCCCCCACGCTATCGCTGTACTTCGCTGTCTCACCGTCAAGCCCGATGTAGCGCAGCGTTCTGCTCCGCTTTAAATCCTTCACCTGGCTTCTTTGATCAAAGGATGGCGACACCGATCAAGATCATTACTGTTTAAATCCTCGCAGGCACTGACTTTGTTGAATCCGGTCAGGCATTCAACCGTCGGGAGGGTGGCAGAGATGAAGCACAGACAGGTCCAGCGTAGACTCTTCGGGCCTCAAAGCCTCAAAGGCCGCGACCTCAAAAAGCGCAGCCTGACCACCCTGCTCATGGTGGCATTGTCTGGTGTGAGTAGGACATCGGTTGCACAATTAGAGCCGCTCGACAGTGAGGGTCTGCGTCAGGTCTCAGGTCAAGCCGCGATCTATACCAGCTATATCGACCCCACTGCGACCGGCAATGCCAGCGGACTCGGCTTTTTTACGCTCGGCGTCAACGGCACCGTCTCTGTGAATGCCAATATCCAGCACCTCCAGCTGGGCTGCGGCGGGGTCAATGGTCCCGGCTGTGATATCGACTTAAGCGATGTGCGCTTAAGCGGCACCAAACCCGGCGCCAGCGGGACCTATGCCGACTCCGATGCGGTATTGGGCAATCCTTTCATCCAGTTTGCCATCAAGAACCCGACCTCACTGTCCAGCCGGCAAGTGGTCGGCATCGCTTTCGGTGCACAGAACGTGCAGGCGTTGCTGTCGGTCGGTGAGAACCCGACGCCCAATGTCCCGGGCACGGTCGGTGGCACGCCCGGCGGTGAGACTGGGTTTGGTACCTTAAGCGGCTCGTTTGAGGCCTTGGTGCAGGATTTGCGCAATCCTCTGGCGGTGACGGTGCTCGGCATTCCGGCGGCGACAGGCAATGCCTATGTCAAAGTGACCCCGACCCAGCCCGCCCTGTCGAGCACGCTGGTGACGCAGGAAGCCTCGGGCAATGTCCAAACCGGCGGGTACTATCAGTTTGTCTCCGGCAGTCGGCTGACAGGCGTCAACCTCGGTCCGATCACGCTGGTGGTGCCGCAACTCAATGTGCTGCTGCCCTTTATTAATGTCAACGGCTTCTCCGCCACGGCGACCTATACGCCCTTTAACCTGATCGATCTGCATAACCTGATCGTCTCCAGCAATCAAAACTCAGGCTTACTGCTCTCGCTCAATAGCCAAGCGATTCTTTGGCCTCAGGTCGGCTCACAGGGGGTCTCCACCTTCCCCACCACCGCGCAGACGCTGGATGCCAATGGCAATGTCTCGAGCAGAGGCTATAACTCCAGCGGCAATGCGATCAGCCTCAATCAACTGATGGCCCAGACTGGCTGGTGGTTGTCCGCGCCGCAGGCCACCATCGGAGATCCCGCCAATGGCTTCATCACCACGACGCAGGCCAACGTGGATCTGCTGACGGTGGTCGGGGGCTTGGTGCTGGGCAACATCCCGGTCGGGTCGGTCAACTCCCGCCAGATCCCGGTGCAGAACTGCTATGGGGGCCTGAAGTTTTGTTAAGCCAATCAGACCGCGATATCCAATCTAGCGCAGGCAACTGGACGACACGCTGGCGGGCGGCGGTGATCGCGCTGCTCATGGGTGGTGGGGTGGGACATACGGATGCGCATATGCATGCGGACAGCCTGTGCATGTCACCTGAAGCGCCCTATGTCACTTACTTAAGTCAGGTCCTCGCCCGCGTCAACTTCGATCTAGCAGAGTCCAATGAGTCCAGCGTGGCCTATATCATTGCCTCCGCGCTCAGTGCCCGCCATCGGGTCAGCATAGATGCAGGCGCCATCGCCACGACACTCAAACAAGCGACACAGCAGCGCAGGCCGGTATCGTTGCTGGATGTGAAGCAGAGCATTAATCGGCAGGGCTACACGGTCACGGCAACAATGCTGGATCATGCGACAGACCTGCAGGATATGATGGATCGCATCATCATCACACGCGACCGCGAGCAGAACTATCTGGCGATCGTGGCAGCGTCACCGACCTATGCTTATTTGATCTATGGGATATATCAGCATCACGCCCTGATCTGCCCGATCAGTTGGACCACGATGCAAAATGGCTTTGTCTCCAACAAAGTGCTGCTGGTGCAATAACCTGCTCTTATCTCAATAACGTGCGACTGCATTCATCAGCTGCTGCTTTGATCAAAGACACTGGCCCAGCTCAGTGCGATCACGCTTATCGTTTGCGGATCTGGCTGGGTGTGATGCCTTTGAGGCGTTTAAAGGCTCTGGAGAATGCGGCAAGATCGCTATAGCCCAGCAGGTAGGCGATCTGTGAGATGGGATGATTGGTGGTTTTGATCAGGTTCTCGCCTTTTTCGATCTGAATTTCTTGCGTGATGGCATGCAGGCTGGACCCGGATTGCGAGAGTTTACGGCTCAGTGTGCGTTTGGAGATACCGAGCTGCTCGGCAATGTGCTCCGCATCTGGTGGCACATCGCCATTTAAAATCGCTGTATTCAGGATATGCCGGACTTGTGTCGCGATCTGTTGCTGCGCTTCATGGGTCGCCAGATTTTTTTGCAGGATGGCTTCGAGTGATGCGTGGGTGATCTGACTTTTGAACCTGAGCGGGTAATTCAGCGTTTCTTTGGCAATGATGAACTTGCTTTCCGGGCTGTCAAAGTAGACCGCCCCGCCAAAGAACGCTTTATACATCTCGATGTCATGATGGGATGGATGACTAAAATGGTATTCAGAGCCAGTGGTGATTTTGGTCGACGGGATGTCGGCAAAGCAGAGCATTTTGCGAAAATTACCCACGATGATCTCTTCTAGCACGGTATCCACCTCATCGCCATAGACATGCAGGTTCTGCACATGGATGACGGTCCGGTTGCCTTTGTTTTCACGATACAGCTCAAAGCCGGACATATATAGCGGCAGAAATTTAATCCCGATATCCAGCGCATCGCCCAAGGTCATCGCGGTCAGCGCTGCCATCCCCGCCATGCCATGGATACTCACCGGCATATGCTTTAAGAGCTGCAAGGCGTAAGGGATCTGCGGACTCAGATAGCGATTGGTGAGGTGCACCATCGCCAGAAACTGCGCCTTATCCAAGGTGGTTTCGGACAAATGCGCCGTCTTGGGATCAAAGCCACAAATCTCGTGCAACGGCTCTAGATGCCCACCGTGCGACCGGATCAAAGACTCAAACATCTCAATGTAGTGCATCGAAATGTTGACGGGGTATGGGTTTTCCGACTTCATAACCAATAATCGTTCGCTCCGGCAGGCATCACCTTTTAGTTTGGGGTGAAGACCGCGTAAACAAGCATCCA
>JASLEL010000197.1 GCA_030151145.1 Aquirhabdus sp.
GTACGTTTAATCGCGCAGCTTTCCCCGCCACTCGCTTACGTCGTATGCGCAGGCATGATCAGATCCGCGCCATGGTCACCGAGACGAGCCTGTCGCCGGCTCACCTGATCGCCCCGGTCTTTGTGCTACCGGGCACCCATCAGCGTGAGCCAATCCACAGTATGCCCGGTGTGGATCGCCTGTCCATTGACCTTCTGCTCAAGAAAGCCGAAACCCTGCTGACACTGGGTGTGAGCAAACTCGCACTCTTTCCCGTCACCCCGCAAGCCGACAAAAGCGCACAGGCCGAAGCCGCTTGGCAGGACGACGGTCTGGTGCAAACCACCATCCGCACGCTAAAGAAAGAACTGCCCGACATGGTCCTCATCAGCGATGGCGCGCTCGACCCCTATACCCTAAGTGGTCAGGACGGCCTCACCGATGAGTCCGGCTATGTGCTGAATGATGAGACCGTGGAAGTCTTGGTCAAACAAGCTTTGAGCCACGCCGCAGCCGGCGTCGATATCGTCGCCCCCAGCGACATGATGGACGGTCGCATCGGTGCAATCCGGCAGGCGCTGGAGAGCCATGGTCATATCCATACCGCGATCATGGCTTACTCGGCCAAGTTTGCCTCCAGCTACTATGGCCCGTTCCGCGATGCGGTCGGAAGTGCCGCCAACTTAAAAGGCGGCAACAAGAAAAGCTATCAGATGGACTATGGCAACCGCCTTGAAGCCCTGCATGAGATCGCGCTCGACCTGCAGGAAGGCGCGGATATGGTGATGGTCAAACCCGGTCAACCTTACCTCGACCTCGTCCGTGAAGTGAAAGATCAGTTCGCCGTACCGACCTTCGTCTATCAGGTCAGCGGTGAATACGCCATGCATATGGCCGCAATCCAGAATGGCTGGCTCAGTGAAGCCGTGATCCTTGAATCCCTGATTGGCTTCCGCCGCGCGGGTGCCGATGGCATCCTGACGTACTTTGCCGAAAGAGCCGCGCAGATGCTGAAGGATCAGTAAATCGGCACACGCCAGACGCATAAAACATAAAAAAAGCCCCATAGGTTTGGGGCTTTTTTTATGGTATTGCGACATCAGAGTTTGGCGAGGGCTTGGGTCAGGGTATCGGCATTGGTCTCCCCGACCAGACGACCGACCTCACGACCATCCTGATAGAAGATCAGCGCCGGTGGCCCAAAGACCTTGAGGCTCTTGATCACCGCTTTGCTGTCGGCATTGCTGTCGGTGATATCCAGCCGCACACGCGTCCAACTCGACAGCCCCTTGATGTCCTGCCCGCTGAACAGCTCACGCTCCATGATGCGACAGCTCACACACCAGTCGGCTGTCAGATCGATCAAGAGATGCGGATACTGCTTGCGGGCTTGTGCCAGCTCGGCAACGCTGTGGATCGTGACGGTCACCGGGGGATTGCACTGCGCCGCCTTGTCCTGTCTTAACCCTGCTAATGGATGCCATGGATCGGTCTGACCAGCCGCAAAACCGGCCAGTTGTACCAGTCCCCAAGCTGCGAGAATGACGGCCAATACCCGGGTCACAAAGCGCCCGCCGCCCGCCCAATGCCAGAACCACACCGCCAGTGCCATCGACAGCGCCGCCCATAAGAGCAGCATGTACATATTGTCAAACACACGGTTGATCAACACCAGCGACACGCCGAGCAACAGCAGACCAAAGCCCTGACGCACCCAGTTCAGCCACTCACCCGACTTGGGCAGGAAACGACCCTCGGTCGCCCCCAAAATCATCAGCGGCACGCTAAGACCCAAGCCCAGACAGAACAGCGCGACCGCACCCAGCCATGGACTGCCCACTGTCGAGACTGACAGCAGCACCCCAGCCAGCGGCGCGGATACACAGGGCGAGACCACCAGCGCGGATAAAAACCCGGTCAGCCAGCTGCCCGCCAGCCGCCCAGACTTAAGCCACGACACACGTGATTCCGACGCCTGCCAGCCATCAATCCGACTCTGAATGGCGTGCGGCAGACGTATGGTAAAGACATCAAAGCTCGCCAATGCCAAAAGTGCAAACAATACGGCAAAGGTCAAAAGTACCGATGGCCGCTGCAGCCAGCCCAACAGATTGATCTGCTGACCAAACACCGCCACCAAGGCACCGACCACCGCATAGCAGCTCGCAACGCCAACACCATAGGCCGCAGAGAGGGCAAAACCGTGTGCCAGCGAGCGCCGATGTTGTCTTGCCACCAGATTTGCCACGATCGGCACCATGGGCAGCACACAAGGCGTAAACGCCAGCCCCAGACCGGCAAGGAACAAAAGCAGGAATGCCGTCAGCGGATGCTGGCCCAGGCCAAAGGGATCAGGATTGGTGGCAGGTGCCGTCTCAGGCAAGGCGACAGGCTCTGCTGCAGGCGGCATCATCGGCTCGGTCGTCGTCGTACCTGCCATCGCGTCGGCTGTCGAGGACACCTCAGGCACCGTCGGCTCAGGTGTCGGCTCGGTCGTCGCAGGCTGTGATGCTGCCGGATGCGGGCTCGCATGCAGATTGGCCCACGGTGCGATTGCATGCACGCCATAGGCGTAGCTGTCAGAGGTCGAGTTTGGTGTCGGCAGCGGGATCAGGATACTCTGCACCCCGGCTGATTTTTCCAGATTGGTGCGGATATCAGGACGACCATTCAGCATTGGGACAGACAAATTCAGATGGCCCGACGCCACAGTGATATCGTTTCCTGCCAGATGGCTACCCAGATTCGGCAGCGAGAGATTTGTGTTATTGCTGCTGGTCGCTTTCTCACTTTTTTCTGCATTGGTCAGCAATGCTGTACTCAAGCCTGCACTCAAGGCCGACTCGCTACTGCCTGTCGCCTGCGGCAGGGTGATGTCCCGATCCTGTGGTGGATAGCAAAGCCCTGCCTCAGCGCAGCCTTGCCAGCGCACCGTGACTTTGCCACTGCCACTATAGGGCACAGTCACCGTCACATCGTCATGGTAGACCGGAACTTTGCCAAACTCAGGATCGTCCTTGATTTGGGAAGGATGGCTAAAGCTGGCATCACCCAGCAGCAGCGACGGCCCCTCCGGCAGATAGCCAAATTTGCGCTGATAGAGATAATAGCCCGGTGTCACCTGAAAACTGAGGATCAGTTTGCCATCCCGCGGCTCGGCAACCAGATGAAACGCCTGATCGGCGGGCAGAAACTTGACCGGACTGCCACCCAGCACACCGCCGATTTTTGATCCGGCCTTGCTGTCAAAGACGCTTTTTTTGCCGAAGTCTGCTTTATCCGTATCCGTTGCTGCAGAAGATATGCCTGCAGATACTCCGCTATCCGTCAGCAAGCCCGGTGTACCTGCCGTCGCCAGAGGCCCCACCATGAGCAGCCCCAGTGCCAAAAGCCGCGTCGTCCACGCACTTGGCCGGTGCAGCAGACCAGCAACCATTGGATCACCCGGACGCATCTGTCCCGTAATCGACATCGGATAAGAAACGAACCGGTCTCGTCTTGCGCTCATAAACCATTATCACATCATGAACACAGCAGGAATCTCTGCCAAACGGACAGACATCTCATCCCACCATGAAGCTGAAAAAACGATCTCACCGTAGATCTACGGCGGATGCAAAGAAAAATCTGCTCAGGAATCCTGTCATCAGATGGTGTTCCCTCAAAAGCAAGCCTAGCACAGGAATGTGAACAGCAACATAAAGAAAGCGTAACCGACGCCAGACGTACGCCACGCAGCGCCGAGCGGCATGACGGAATCAACAGATCCTGCCCCTACCTCATGCAGTTTAATCCGTTCAGGGCACAAAAAAATACTGGGATTTATATCAGATTCTGCTTTAGATTCCCGCGATCCCCAGATGGCTGCACATCCCCGGATCAGACTCGCGCACCAAACAGTGCGGTACCGATACGGACGATGGTTGCACCCGCCGCTATCGCTGCCGCAAAGTCCCCCGACATGCCCATACTCAAGGTATCCCACTGCTGTGGATCAGCATGTGCTGGCCGTGCAGCCTCAAACAATGCTTGTGTCCGGATAAAGGCATCTTGCTGATTTGCCTCAGGGATCACCATCAGTCCGCGCAGCACCACATGCGGCAGACGACTGATCGCCGCGACAAGCTGAGGCACCTCGTCAGGCAGACAACCGCCTTTGCTCGTCTCTTGGTCGATATTGACCTGCAGGCAGAGATTTAAGGGCGGCAGCCCGTCGCCCTCGCCACGCTGTGCTGACAGCCGCTCGGCGATCAGCAGCCGGTCTACGCCATGCACCCAGTCAAAGTGGCAGGCAATATCCCGCGTTTTATTGCGCTGGATCTGACCAATAAAATGCCACACTATCGGCAGATCAGTGAGTTCTGCCTGTTTCGACAGGGCCTCCTGCAGATAGTTTTCACCAAAGGCGACCTGACCTGCTGCATACAGGGCGCGGATCGCAGCGACGGACTGCTTCTTGGAGACGGCCAACAGTTGTACATCGTCCGCTACGCGTCCAGTAGCGTCACATATTTGGCAAATTTCCCGTGTAACCTGTTGCCGATTGGCCGCAAAATCAGTCATCATCACTACTTCTGTCAAAATACGTTTCGGGTTATACGCTGGATCATTATTTTATGTCAGACATAGGCTCTATGTCAGGCATGGGCCGCAAAAATGCGGTCTGTATATCTTGCTGCACGAGCGTCATCAACAAGGACTGGACACATGGATATTACCGAACTGCTCGCTTTCTCTGCCAAAAACGGCGCCTCCGACTTGCACCTGTCCGCAGGACTGCCCCCCATGATCCGTGTCGATGGTGAAGTCCGTCGTATCAATCTGCCGCCGATGGAACATAAAGAAGTCCATCGTCTGGTGTATGACATCATGAACGACAAACAGCGCCGTGACTACGAAGAATTCCTTGAGACCGACTTTTCGTTTGAAGTGCCCGGCATCGCCCGTTTCCGTGTTAACGCCTTTAACCAGAACCGCGGTGCGGGTGCGGTATTCCGGACCATTCCCTCCAAAGTGCTGACCATGGACGACCTCGGCATGGGTCAGGTATTTAAGGACATCTGTGAATATCCGCGTGGTTTGGTCCTCGTCACCGGCCCGACCGGTTCGGGTAAATCGACCACACTGGCTGCGATGATCGACTATATCAACGAACGCCGCTTCGACCACATCCTCACCATCGAAGACCCGATCGAGTTTGTGCATCAGTCCAAAAAATGCCTCGTCAACCAGCGCGAAGTCCACCGCGACACCCACGGCTTTAACGAAGCCCTGCGCTCTGCGCTCCGTGAAGACCCGGACATCATCCTCGTCGGTGAAATGCGTGACCTGGAGACCATCCGTCTGGCACTCACTGCCGCTGAGACCGGTCACTTGGTGTTTGGTACCCTGCACACCACCTCGGCCGCCAAGACCATCGACCGTGTGATCGACGTCTTCCCGTCAGAAGAAAAAGACATGGTGCGCGCCATGCTGTCCGAATCGCTACAGGCCGTTATCTCGCAGACCTTGCTTAAGAAAAACGCCGGTGGCCGTGTCGCGGCGCACGAGATCATGATCGGGATTCCAGCGATCCGCAACCTGATCCGTGAAAACAAGATCGCCCAGATGTACTCCGCGATCCAGACCGGTGCAGGCTATGGCATGACCACGCTCGACCAAACGTTGAAAGGTCTCGTACTCAAAGGTCTGATCAGCCCTGCGGTCGCACGCTCTGCGGCCAAGATCCCCGAGTCCTTCCTCTGATCACCGTCCAGCCGGTTTATGCAGCAGACCGGCTGGGCTCGCGGTAAAATAGTGGACACTGCCTTGGCTCATTCGGAATTGCAGTGTCATTGCAGACAGGGATCGGTGTCTCACCACCCGTATATGGATTCAGGAGTATAAAACATGGAATTTGATGATCTGCTGACCCTCATGGTCGAAAAAGGCGGTTCGGACCTGTTCATCACTGAGGGCGTTGCCCCCTCCATGAAAATCAACGGGCGCATCCTGCCCATCACCAAGACTCCGTTGACCGCCGACATGGTGCGCAACATCATTCATAACATCATGTCGGACAAGCAGCGCGCTGAGTTTGCCGCCAAGAATGAATGCAACTTCGCCATCGTGGACAAGAAGCAGACCGCTCGTTTTCGCGTCAGTGCACTGGTCCAGCGCGACGCACCCGCCATGGTGCTGCGTCGTATCGAAACCCATATCCCGAAAGTCGAAGACCTGCAACTGCCCAAAGTGATCGAAGATCTGGCGATGACCAAACGCGGCATCATCATCTTCGTCGGTGCGACCGGGACTGGTAAATCCACCTCGCTGGCCTCCATGATCGGCCACCGCAACCGCAACTCCTCCGGCCATATCATCACCATCGAAGACCCGATCGAGTTCATCCATCAGCATGCGGGCTGTATCGTCACCCAGCGTGAAGTGGGCATCGATACCGAGTCATTTGATATCGCGCTGAAAAACACCCTGCGTCAGGCACCCGACGTGATCCTGATCGGTGAGATCCGCTCTCGTGAGGTCATGGACTATGCCATCGCCTTCGCCGAAACCGGCCATCTGGTCTTGAGCACCCTGCACGCCAACAACGCCAACCAGGCGCTGGACCGTATCATTCACTTCTTTGAAGCCGACCGTCACAGCCAGCTCTATATGGACCTGTCGCTGAACCTCAAAGGCATCGTGGCCCAGCAGCTCATCCCGACTCGCGACGGCAAGTCACGCCGCGCCTGTATCGAAGTGCTGCTGAACTCTCCGCTGGTACAGGATTACATCCGCAAAGGCGAAATCCACGAAATCAAAGAAGTCATGAAACGCTCGCGCGAGCTCGGGATGCAGACCTTCGACCAGGCACTGTATGACCTCTATCAGGCCGGTGAAATCACCTACGAGAACGCCCTGCAATACGCCGACGCCCCCAACGACCTGCGCCTGCAGATCAAGCTGGGCAACAGCGCCGACGCCCGCTATCTGGATCAGGCCACACGCGATCTCAGTATCGAGGAGCTGTGATCCACACAGATCACCCCTCAAAAAACGACAGCACAAGCTGTCGTTTTTTTTACATCCAAATCAGCACGACAACCAACACCGCCATCAGCGCCAGTGATGCTCCATGGCAACCACCGAGCGCGCAATGTCCGTCAGGCGCTTGCCCTGATCCATGGCCATCTGGCGCAGCAGTTTGTGTGCCTGATCTTCGGTCAGTTTGCGGTGCTTCATCAGCAGGGCCTTAGCCCGCTCCTGTAGCTTGCGATCCTCCAGTGCCGCCCGTGCAGCGGTCAATTCTTCCTGCATATGCTCGCGGCCTGATCCTGCACCAACTGAAAGATCGAACGCCCCAGCCGTTTACCCATGCCTTCGGGATGGGCGTATTCATGGTCGCTCTCAGGCACACCTTTTAACATCTC
>JASLEL010000218.1 GCA_030151145.1 Aquirhabdus sp.
GCTGAAGCCTTCGGCACACAAAGCCATGATATCGGCCTCACCTGGCTGCCGGTCTATCACGACATGGGGCTGATCGGCTCGGTCTTGCAGACGACGTATATGGGCATCACCTGTTATGTCATGTCGCCACTGGACTTCATCCGTAAACCGCTTAAATGGCTCCAATACATCAGTGAAAAAGGCGTCACCATCAGCGGCGGGCCAAACTTTGCCTATGAGTTGTGCCTGAACCGGATCTCGGATGACGAGGCTGCGACATTGGATCTGAGCCGTGTCCGTGTGCTGTTCAACGGAGCCGAGCCGATCAAGGCCGACGTCATGCAGCGCTTCATGGCGAAATTCAGCACGCAGTCGCAACTGAAGCTGGATACCTTCCTGCCGTGCTATGGCCTGGCTGAGGTCACGCTCTTTGTCAGTGGGGTGACCGGTCATCTCAATGTCAGCTCGATCGATCGCAACAAGCTGAATGCCAATCTGGTACAGGACAGTCAAGACCAGACCGACGGTCAGACGGCGGTGCAGGTGGTGAACTGCGGCAAGATCTCCGCGCATATTGATTGCCGCATCGTCAATCCGCATACCCGCAAAGAAGTCGCCGCGCATGAAGTCGGTGAAATCTGGCTGGCAGGCGAGAGCGTCACGGCGGGCTACTGGCAGAAGCCTGAGGTCAATCAGGAGATCTTTGCGGCCACCATCGTTGATGAGGCGGGGGTGCCCGGTGAGGTGCATTACCTGCGTACCGGTGATATGGGCTTTGTCAAAAACGGCGACCTGTACGTAACCGGCCGTCTCAAGGACGTGATCATCATCCGTGGCAAAAACTATTATCCGCAGGATATCGAGTGCTCGGTCGAAGTCGCACATCCGGCCGTGCGTAAAGGCTGCGTTGCGGCGGTAAATCTCGGCGACTCGGATGGCGTCACGGTGGCGCTTGAGATCAAGAAAAAATCGCTCGACAAGACGCTCAATCTCGAAATCGTCAAATCCCAGATCAAAGAGCGCGTAGCGGCCGATATTGGTCTGCCGGTTGAGGGCGTCTATCTGCTGCAGCAAGGCCGGATCAACAAGACCACCAGCGGCAAAATCAGAAGACGAAAAATCAAAGAGCAGATCGAGCGTGCTGAGCTGGTCTGTCTGACCCATCCGCGCCGCAGAACGGTGATCGCGCGCAACTACTTCAAGAACGGCGTCGAGATCATTCGTGACCGTGAGCAACGGGTGCAACTGGCGCGTTACAGCTCCAACCTGCTCAACTCGATGATCAAAGAGCGAGAAGTGCGCACGCTGATCTTTAATCGATTGAAAAGTGCTTTGGTTTAACCCGTTCATCCTTTGAGAGAGTAATCCATGGCACTCACATCCAATCTTCGGCAGTTCCAATCGGCTGCCCGTCTGGAGCAGGTTTTAGGCTCCGTATACGATACCAGTAATGATTTTTCCTGGTCCGCCGCCATCGAGCGCGATGAAAAAGAGCAGTACCCCCAGCGCGCGGTTGATTTTTTGAACGCCGTGGGCATGAACCGTTTTTATGTGCCCGCAGAGCTGGGCGGTCGCATGGAAATCGGTGAAGAGTTGCTGTATCTGCATCGCGTGCTGGCCCGACGTGATCTGACGGTCAATTCAACCTATAGCACCAATGCCTGGTCCGTGATCGTGTGGATCGGCGGGAACCCTGAGCAATGCCAGACCATCGCGACCCGTATTCTGCGCGGTGCCGCACCCGCACTGGCCTATAGCGAGAAGGCACATGGTGCGGACTTGCTCTCCAGCGAAGTGACGGCACGGCCTGTCGATGGCAAGTATGTCCTGAATGGCGAAAAATGGTCGATCAACCGTGCCACCTTAGGAGATTCCTTAAGCCTGATCGCCAAGACCTCGGATGACCGTGGACCGCGCAGCCTGAGTGCTTTCTGGCTCGACAAGCGCCAGATGGTCTCCAAGGGCATGTACAGTCTCGATCGTCTGCCGACGGTCGGCATGCGCGGGCTGGATATCAGCGGTGTCGGTTTTAACGATGCCGAGATCCAGAGCGACGCTCTGATCGGTGAAGAAGGTCAGGGTCTGGAGCTGGGACTCAAGACCCTGCAGGTGACACGGGCGTATTGCAGCAGCTTCTCGCTGGGCGCGGGCGATACGATGCTCCGCGTCACGACCGAGTTTGTGATCGAGCGTGAACTATATAACAAGAAAGTCATCGAGCTGGCCCTAGTGCGTGAGCAACTGGCGACGGCCTATGCCTATCTGCTGGCTGCTGAGGTCTTGTCGCTGGTCTGCGCACGCGGGCTGCATGTCTGTATCAATCAATTCAGCACATGGTCACCGATCATCAAAGTACTGGTGCCTGAGTATGTCGAGTCGCTCGCCAAGATCACCTCCTCGGTACTCGGTTCTCGTTTTTTCTTGCGAGACGCCTATGCCGGCGGGATGTTTCAGAAAGCCTTCAAAGATCATCTGATCGTCAGTGTGTTTGACGGCAGCAGCATCGTCTGCCTCGACAGTCTGAGTTTTCAGCTCAAGTCGGCGAACAAGGGTCGTCATAAAAAAGCCGATCGTCTGACTATGCCTGAGGCCAAAGCGCGTTATCGCGAGTTGTATGACCTGCAGGTGGACCTTGAGGCCATTAATTTCCGTGAGCTGGAGATTTTTAATCGTGACGGCGATCTCGTCATGGAGTCGCTGGGGACGATCGTCGAGATGCTTGACGATGCAGAGGTCACGCAGGGGCTCTCTGCATCGAGTCTGGATACGTTGCGTGATATCGCTGACCAACTGCTGGTCGAGCAGCACGCGCTGGATCAGCAGATACAGGACTATTTTTCGAGTCCGGATGCGACTAAAGAGTACGAAACCTTGCGCTTCAGCCTCGCTCGCAGCTACGCCGGGCTTTTTTCCCGCATTGCGGTGCTGGGCTTCTGGGTCTTTAACCGTCACGCCTTAAGGCCTGCTTTGCAGGATGGGGCATGGCTGATCATTTTCTTGAATGTCACCGAGGGGCAGATTTTCCCGCCGTTGACGCCGCTGCGTGAAAGCACGCTGGCGGATTTACTGGATCGGATTTCATCCAACCATATGTTGTCCGTTATTGATTTTGCACTGGCACCGCATGATGCCAAACCCGTGAAAGAGGAGATCACACCATGAATCAAGATAAAGCCTATTGGAGCACAACAATCCGTACGCTGGTGGCCAAAGAGATGCGTGTCGAGCCAGATACGCTTGATCCGAATCAGAAATTCACCAGCTATGGCCTTGATTCGATCGTCGCCCTGTCCGTATCCGGCGATCTGGAAGATCTGACCCAGCTTGAGCTTGAGCCGACACTGCTGTGGGATTACCCGACCATTGATGCGCTGGCTGAGTACATCGTTTCCGAGTTACAGCAAGGAGTGGCTTCGTGAACAATCTGGTACGTCTGGAACCGGCGGTTCTGTCGCGACATGCGATCTCTGCGGAGCAGCTCGGCATCTGGTATATCCAGCGGCTTGAGCCCACCTGCAGTGCCTACAATATGGTGGTGGCCTTTGATGTGACGGTCAACCAGCCGCTGGGCAATCAGCCGATGGAGATTCTGGCTGCGCTGATGCACGACTATCCGCTGCTGCGCGTCAGCATGCCTGCCCATGATCAGGGGATTGAGCAACTGATCTGGGATCGGGTCTATCCCAATATCATCGTCTCGGATGCCCGCCATATCGCTGCGGCTGACCTGACACAAGTGGTCGAGCGCGATACCAAGCAGCCTTTTGATCTGACGCAGCCACCGCTGTGGCGCATTCATTGCTATGAGCGCGGTCAGGATCATTATGTGATTGCGGTCGTGATTCATCATGCCCTGATGGACTTCTGGTCGATTG
>JASLEL010000224.1 GCA_030151145.1 Aquirhabdus sp.
CATGCGGCAGCAGGTCCCGCCTCATGCAGAGCAAACTCCAGATCCAGCTCACGTAAGTCGGGGTCAAAGCGGCGCGGTGTAAAGTCCCGCGCATCCGGACGTACCCCAGCCGGGAAGACCGGACCTTGCGGCCCCAGCTCAGGCACCACGGGATCATGCGTGCCGGGAGCCGGAAAGAACACCTTGACATGATCATCAAAGGACAGGGAAGTAAAATCACGCAAATCCTCTCCGGTCAAGGTGACACGCACCAGATACGGCGTCACAGCCTCAACACGCGCCACCTGTAGCAGGCGGATCTTGAGCGGATGGCGCACCCGCACGACACCAAGATCGGTTGGCACTTCTGGATTCATCAGTACGGACATGGCGTACATCCTCATTTATAGTTACGGTTTATAGACTGGCGTTGATCGGACGACCATCGGATCGGGGTATCCCCGCTCGTACCCGCCAAACGATCACATCGGGCGTTCATGGTCTTACTGACTCAAGTCGCCTTTCTCTATCTCATCGGCAGCCCGCTGCAGGATGGCAGCAATCCGGCGTTGCTCATCGGCAGAAGCATGGCTGTGACGCAGAATGGCGGACTTCAGCGCATGGCGCGCTTTGATCAGCTCAGCGACCCAACCGCCCTCACTCACATCCAACGGCTCTTCACCAGCGAAGGCGCGACGGACCGACTCCATCTTGAACGCAAAGTGCGTGAGCTTGGCCAGCATCATCTCGACCTGTGCGCGGTTCTCATTCAGATCGTCACGCCCAGCATCCGACAACGCATAGCGCTTGCGATTGCCCTCAACTTCGACCGTGACATGACCCAACTCTTCAAGGTAGGTCAGCGCCGGATAAACCATGCCGGGACTCGGGCTATAGAATCCGTTAGAGCGGCTGTTCAGCGCCTTGATCAGCTCATAGCCATAGCTCGACTGCTCCTCCAGCAACGCCAACAACAACAACTGCAAGTCATCGGATGAGAACTTACGACCACGCGTCAGACCCTCACCACCCCCAAAGCCACCCGGCCCGCCTCCTGGAAAACCCGGACCACCAAAGCCACCGAAACCGCCGGGAAAATCTCCGCCAAACCCATGACCGCGCCCGCCACGGGTACGACCCTGTGCATGCCAGAAGTCATGTGTAGAAAAACCGTCTTCAGGAGCACAAGCTCCTCTGCGCTGACGGCGATGCGCTTTTAAATGACCAAACATCGCGCTACTCCTTCTCATTGTGCTTAATAAACGCAAGATAGTATCTTAAGACCTATATCTTACGATATGAGTCTTAAGATATATATCTTAAGATAGTTAGTCAAGCAATTTTTCCAAATGGACGAGTATCCAGACGAAATATCAGATCAGCGCCTGTCCTCTCCCCCCAGCAGCGAAGTCCTGCATGCAGAAGATCAAGCGCCGACCTTACAAACCCTTACACAAATAGGCGAAGTACCGTGTAACAAGCCCGCCTCTTCAGCGTCTATAGCTTGTAAAGACCACACTGGGCACAGTCCAAGGAGCCAGACCATGTACCCGCGATTGAGCACATCCTACCGCCAGCAAGCCTTGCGCATACTACCCGTCGCATGCGCACTCATCATCGGCACGACAAGTCATGCCGAACCATTACCCAATCAAGGCAACTTGCCTGCGCTGACAGGCGCAGTCGCCTGGCTAAACTCACCGCCATTGACTCAAGCCAGCCTGCAAGGAAAAGTCATCCTGGTGGACTTCTGGACTTATGGCTGTAGTAACTGCCTGAATGCCTTACCCTCCGTGAAGGGCTGGGCGGCAAAATACAAAGCTCAGGGACTCATCGTCATTGGTGTGCACTCACCCGAATTTGCTTATGAAAAAGATCTGGGCAGTGTGCAGAAGTCTGTACACGATCTGGGCATTACCTATCCTGTCGCACTGGATAACAATTTCACCCTCTGGCGTGCATTCCACAATCAATATTGGCCTGCACAGTATCTGATTGATCGGACGGGACACATCCGCTATGTCCATGCTGGCGAAGGCGACTATGCGCAGATCGAACAGGCGATCCAACAGCTATTGGCAGACAATTCGACCAATCAATCAACCCACAACATGGCTTCGCACTGAGGACACTCTGATGAATCACGATCTCATTCCAGCGCTTCCCAAGCTCAGCGCGCTACTCTTTCCTTTGGCCCTCTGCTGCAGCCTGAGTGCCTGTGCACAAGAGATCGACAGCGTATTGCCTGCGCCCGTTGTGAACGAAACAACCAATAGCCACCATGAGACCCTCGTGCTGTCCGGTGGATGTTTTTGGGGCGTACAAGGGGTGTACCAGCATGTCAAAGGCGTTAGCCGGGCGCTCTCCGGCTACACTGGCGGCGCTGCCAGCACCGCCCAATACGAGACAGTATCCACTGGTGAAACCGGTCACGCCGAGTCCGTCCTGATCGACTTTGATCCCCAGCAGATCTCGCTTGGTGAGTTGCTCCGGATTTATTTCTCCGTCGCCCATGATCCGACTGAGCTGAACTACCAAGGTCCAGACACAGGGACCCAGTATCGCTCGGCCATCTGGACCACGAGCCCTGATCAGAGCAAAGTCGCACAGGCCTATATCGAGCAGTTGGGCAAAGCCAAGATTTTTCACCAACCGATCGTGACGACGGTTAATCCACTGAAGGGCTTTTATCCGGCAGAGCATTATCATCAAGACTATCTGACTTTAAATCCTGACAATCCCTATATCGCCATCAACGATCTGCCTAAAGTCGCGAATCTCAAACGGCTCTACCCGACCGACTATAGTGATAAACCGGTTCTCGTGGAGCATACGCCATGATCATTTTCCTGCTCGCCTATATCGGCGGGGTATTGACGATCTTAAGTCCGTGTATTCTACCGGTCTTGCCCTTTGTCTTCGCCCGCGCAGGTCAGCCGTTTATCAAAAGCGGCCTGCCTATGCTGATCGGCATGGCGCTTATGTTTGCATTGGTTGCGACGCTAGCAGCAGTAGGTGGTAGCTGGGCGGTGAATGCCAATCAATATGGCCGCGACGCCGCGATCATCCTGCTGGCGCTGTTTGGTCTGTCTCTGATCTTTCCTCAGGTTGCCGACCGGATTATGCATCCTATACTGGCACTGGGTCAGCACCTCCTTAACTCGGCTGAGTCCCGGCAAACGTCGCGTGATGGCACAGGCCATACCCGCTCTCCATTCATCACCTCATTCCTGCTCGGCATCGCGACCGGTCTGCTGTGGGCACCCTGTGCCGGACCGATCTTAGGCTTGCTGCTGACAGGCGCAGCACTGAATGGCGCCAATGTACATACCACGCTGCTCTTGCTCGCCTATGCACTGGGTGCAGCGACTTCACTGGGTGCTGCACTGCTGATCGGCGGTCGGGTATTTACTGCCATGAAGCGTAGTCTGGGCGCGGGTGAATGGATTCGGCGGGGTCTCGGCGTTGCCGTACTCATCGGCGTCGGGGCCATCGCATCTGGACTCGACACCGGACTCCTGACTCACCTGTCGCTGACGCATACGACACGGATTGAGCAAGCCCTGCTGGATCGCGCACCAGATGTCACGGCACCTGCTGCGACAGCAACCAGGGCAAGTAATGTCAGCACGACCGACTCGACGACACCAGTCAGCCTGCCTATCGAAGGTGAGCTTCCTGCGCTGGATGGCGCTGTACAGTGGCTCAACTCCCCACCGCTGACTGCGGCAGGACTGCGTGGCAAAGTGGTGCTGGTGGATTTCTGGACCTACTCCTGTATCAACTGTCTGCGGACACTGCCCTATGTCAAAGCTTGGGCAGAGAAATATAAAAGCCAGGGGCTTGTCGTGATTGGTGTCCATGCGCCGGAGTTCGCCTTTGAAAAAGACATCGGCAATGTCACCCATGCCGTACACGATCTCGGCATTACCTATCCAATCGCCATTGATAACGACGATGTCATCTGGCGGGCGTTTCACAATCAATATTGGCCTGCGCATTATTTCATCGATGCACAAGGTCGTATCCGCGCGCATCACTTTGGCGAAGGCGGATATGATGAGTCCGAGCAGATCATCCGGCAGCTACTGGCCGAAGCCGGTCAAAAAGTCATGCCGCAGAGCAATGTCAAAGATGACATCGGAACCGGTATCAGCATGGCATCGGATGACGTTGACGTGCAGTCGGGAGAGACCTATGTCGGCTATGAACGTGCGGAGAATTTCGCCTCAAATGGCGGCGTGACGCAAGACATTGCCCGTGTCTACAGCCTCCCTGACAAACTTGACCTGAATCAGTGGGGCCTACAAGGCAACTGGCGTGTCGAAGGTGAGAAAGCGGTGCTACTGGATACCGCAGGTCATGTCGCGTTTCGCTTTCATGCCCGTGATCTGCATCTGGTGATGGGACCGGGCAAAGACGGCAAGCCCGTGCATTTCATCGTGCGTATGGACGGTAAAGCCTTGGGAGCCAATCACGGTGTAGACAGCAATGAAGCAGGCTATGGCACCGTGACCGGACAACGTCTCTATCAGCTCATTCGAGAAACTGGGCCTGTACAGGATCATACGTTTGACATCACCTTCCTTGATCCGGGGGTCGAGGTCTACTCGTTTACCTTTGGTTAAATTTGCGTGCTGTCTCGCTCGCGAGCAGCACATCTCCTCAGGTTTTCCGCTGTCAAGTACACGCCGATCATGCAGCGTGACCTCATGTGGGCTATGATCAAGTGCAAGCATCCGTATATTCATCGCCGGTGGTCGTCTACATCTGGACACGGCGCGACATCACACTGCAAAAGGCAGGGATCAGCATGAACACTGAACGTGCGCAAGCGGCAGGCATCACCTATCCATTCGATAGCAAACCCGCAGACGGACAGACCATCGTGGTAGCTCCCGGTGTGTATTGGGCGCGCTTGCCTTTGGGTGCTACGCTGACCCATATCAACATCTGGGCCATCGAAGTCGATGGCGGCTGGGCGATCGTCGATACGGGTTTATATACCGAAGCCACGGTTGCGGTCTGGGAGCGACTGCTGGCCGAAGGTCTGGATCATCGCCCTGTCCAAGCCATCTATGTCACACATATGCACCCTGATCATGTCGGCATGGCAGGTTGGCTGCAGCAGCGCTTTGGCTGCCGCCTGCATATGACCGCGCTTGAGTATATGAATTGCCGCGTGCTGATGAGTGATACAGGTAAGCCCGCTCCGGATGCTGGCATCGCGTTTTATCGCAGCGCAGGCTGGGATGACGATGCCATCGCGACCTACCGCAAGCGCTTTGGTGGCTTTGGTCGGGTGATTTCGGAGCCACCTGAGAGTTATTTTCGCTTGCGCGACGAGATGACAGTACAGATCGGCGCTCACCACTGGACTATCGTGACCGGTTCTGGACACTCCCCTGAGCATGCTTGCCTATACTGCCCAGCGCTTAAGCTCTTGATTTCGGGCGATCAGGTCCTGCCGCGGATCTCATCCAATGTCTCGGTCTACCCTACCGAGCCTGAGGCCAACCCTCTGGCGTACTGGCTGGAATCATTGGCAAAAGTACAGCGAATCGTAACCGATGACGTACTGGTGCTCCCGGCGCACAATGAACCCTTTCATGGTCTGCATGCCCGTATAGAAACCTTGATCCAGGGACATCTGACCGGCCTTGCGCAATTACAGACGCTCTTGCAAGAGCGCCAGCGTGCCATTGATGTTTTCCCTGCACTCTTCCACCGCAAGATTGGCACCGAGCCGATCATGCTGAGTCTGGCC